>DATACE010000127.1:0-3472 GCA_036259215.1 Burkholderiales bacterium
GGCAACACCAACGCCCCGACCTACGTCATCGCCGAGAAGGGCGCGCGTTCCATCTTGAAACTTGCAGCTCCGTCCCAAATCTAAGCGACGTATAAAGGAGAAAAAGCTCCCCATGAAGCGCATCGTGCTGTACCTCGTGACCAACATCGCAGTGCTGTTGGTCCTTTCGATCATCATGCAGGTGTTCGGCGTCGGGCAGTTCCTGACCGCCGAGGGCATCGACCCGGTTTCGCTGCTGGTGTTCTCCGCGGTGATCGGCTTCGGGGGCTCCATCATCTCGCTGCTCATCTCCAAATGGATGGCCAAGACCTCGACCGGCGCCCGGGTGATCGACGGCACCGAGGGCACGACCGAGTTCTGGCTGGTTTCCACGGTGAAGAAGCTCGCCGACAAGGCGGGCATCGGCATGCCGGAAGTGGCCATCTTCGAGGGTGCCCCCAACGCTTTCGCCACCGGCGCCTTCAAGAACTCGGCGCTGGTCGCCGTTTCCACCGGCCTGCTGCAGAGCATGAGCCGGGACGAGGTGGAGGCAGTGCTCGGCCACGAGGTGGCGCACGTGGCCAACGGCGACATGGTCACCCTCACCCTTATCCAGGGCGTGGTCAACACCTTCGTCATCTTCCTGTCGCGCATTATCGGCTTCCTGGTCGACAAGATGGTGTTCCGCACCGAGCGCGGGGTCGGCCCGGGATTCTTCATCGCCTCGCTGGTCGCGCAGGTCGTGCTCGGCATCCTCGCCTCGATGATCGTCGCCTGGTTCTCGCGCCGGCGCGAGTTCCGCGCCGACGCCGGCTCGGCGCAGCTGCTGGGCGACCGGCGGCCGATGATCAACGCGCTCGCCCGGCTGGGCGGCGTGCAGGCGGGCGAAATGCCGCAGGCCTTCGAGGCGCACGGCATCCAGCAGAGCCGCTCGCGCTTCATGGGCCTGTTCGCCAGCCACCCGCCGATCGAGGAACGCATCGCCGCGCTCCAGGCGCGCGCCTAAGTCCGCCGGCCCTCCGTGCGCCGCAGCCGCGCACGTTGTCGCGGTGCTCGCGTGCGCGGCCGCATGGCGTTTCGCTCGGGACGCCCTCAACCCCCTTCCGGAACAGGTCGGCTTGCCTACGCTTTAGAATCCGCGCCTGCCAATGAACGCCCTGCTCGCCTGGTACTTCGTCGCGGTCTGGGGCGCCGGCTACATAGCGACCAAGATCGGGCTGCAACACGCGCCGCCCTTCACCTTCCTTACCTTGCGGTTCGCTTTCGGCCTGCTTTGCCTGATGCCGGTCGTGCTGCTGTGGAAACCCCGGTGGCCGCGCACGCCGTCCGAGTTCGGGCACCTTGCGGTGGCGGGGTTGCTCATGCATGCCGTGCAGCTAGGGGGCAGTCACTATGCGCAGTACCTAGGGATGTCGGCAGGCGTGGCAGCGCTGATCATCGCCTGCCAGCCCCTGGTGACCGCGGCGGTGGTTTCGGGATGGATGGACGAAAGACTCGCGCAGCGCCAGTGGGCCGGCGTAGTGATCGGCCTGGCCGGGGTGGCGCTTGTGGTGTGGCACAAGATGGACGTCCGGGAGGTTACGCTGGGCAGCCTCATAGGCACGCTGTTCGGCCTGGGCGGGGTCAGCGCGGCGACGCTCTATCAGCGGAAGTTCTCTCCGAGGGCTGATCTCAAGGCCGCGGCCGTGGTGCAGTTCGCGGCGACGCTCGTGCTGGTAGCGCCGCTTGCGCTCGCCGTGGAAGGCTTTCAGGTCCGCTGGTCGGCCAAGCTGGGGCTCGCGATCGCCTTCCTCGTGGTTTTTGCCTCGATCGTGGGGGTGAGCGTGCTCCACTACCTCATGCGCCATGGCGAAGCCACCCGGGTGGCGAGCATGATGTACCTTCCTCCAGTGTTTGCCGTGGTTCTGGAAGCGGCGATGTTCGGCGTGGTACCGAGCACGCTGGCGCTGGCCGGCATTGCCGTCACCTGCGCGGGCGTCGCCATGACAGTCTGGAGCAGACGCTGGCCATCGTCTATTTCGTCGTCCTGAACGCGCTGGGCCATCTGGCCTTCGTCGGCGCGCGCATGACCACGTCGCTGTTCGCGCTGGAGCTCGGCGCCACGGAGTTCACCGTCGGGCTGCTGATGGCGCTGTTCGCGCTGCTGCCGATGCTGCTTTCGGTGAGCGCTGGCCGGCTCATTGACCGCGCCGGGCCGCGCCGGCCGCTGCTGGTGGCGTTCGCAGTGCTCGCGGCCGGGACCGCCCTACCCTACGCGGCTCCGAGCGTCGTCACCCTTTACTTCGCCTGCACGCTCATCGGCACTTCGTTCATGTACGTGCACATCGCCATGAACAGCGTATTCGGCGCGCACGGCACGCCCGAGCAGCGCGCGATGAACTTCTCCTGGCTCGCGCTGGGGTTTTCGATCTCGAACTCCATCGGGCCGCTGGTGGCGGGCTATGCCATCGAGGGCCTGGGGCACGCGAACGCGTTCCTCGTCCTGGGGGCATTCCCCCTGGCTGCCTTCGCACTTCTTTTCTTCAGGAAGCAGGCGTTGCCGCGCCCGGAAGCCGGCGCGGCAGGCAAGCGCAGCGGCGTGCTCGACCTGCTGCGCATCCAGGGCCTGCGCAACACCTTCATCGTCAGCCTGCTGCTCGCCATGGGCTGGGACCTGTACACGTTCCTGATACCCCTGTACGGCGCGCGCATCGGCCTCGCCGCCGGCACCATCGGCGCCATCATGTCGACCTTCGCCCTCGCGACCTTTACGGTGCGCCTGCTCATGCCTCTGCTGGTCCGCCACATCCGCCAGTGGGTGCTCATCGCGAGCGCCATGGCGGTGGCGGGGATCGCGTACCTGATGTTCCCCCTGGTGCAGACCGTGCCGCTGCTGGTCGCGTTGTCGTTCCTGCTGGGCCTGGGCCTGGGCAGCGCCCAGCCGATCATCATGTCGCTGCTCTACGAGGCCTCGCCGCCCGGGCGACAGGGTGAGGCGGTGGGCCTGCGCACCTCGCTTCTGAACGGCAGCCACACCCTCATTCCGCTCGCTTCTGGCGCGCTGTCGGTGGCCTTCGGCATGGCGCCGGTGTTCTGGCTGCTGGCCGCGTTTCTCCTGGGCGGGGCATGGTTCGCCCGCCTCAGAATAAAATGAGCCCATGCGACGCATAACCCTCAGCCAGTTCCTCCTTTCCCGGCAGCGGGACAAGAACCTCATCAACCCGGACCTGCGCCTGCTGATCGAGACCATCGCGCGCGCCTGCAAGGGCATCAGCACGCGGGTGAACAAGGGCGCGCTGGCCGACGGGCTGGGCGCAGCGGCGACCCGGAACGTGCACGGCGAGGCGCAAAAGACCCTCGACGTGCTGTCCAACGAGATCCTGCTGGAAGCCAACGAATGGGGCGGCAACCTGGCAGCGCTCGCCTCGGAGGAGATTGACGACCCGCGCCCCATCCCGACGCGCTACCCGCGCGGCGAGTACCTGCTGCTCTTCGACCCGCTGGACGGCTCGTC
>DATACE010000128.1:0-2360 GCA_036259215.1 Burkholderiales bacterium
CAGGAACAGCGGCCCGGCGTCGAGCTCGATCCGCGGGTAGGCCACGAAGCCGTTTCCGCCGGCCAGGGCGACGAACACCGTCAGCGCGGCGATCGCCGCTGCGGCGGCCAGCACGCGCAGATCGTGGCGCGACCACGCCGCGCGTACGTGCCGCGGCCGCCGCGCGTCCCCGTAGCCGCGCACCTCCAGAGCAGCCGCCACGTCGACCGCCCGGTCGAGCGCTCCCGACATCGCCGCCTTCGCGCGCGCGGCTCGCCCTGGCGGCCGCCCGGCGGGCGCTGCGCGCGGCAGGCGGCATCCAGATCGACCTGCAAGGCGATGACTACTACGTGGCGCAGCTCCGCTCGGCGCGCGACAGCCACATCCATCGCTTACGCGAGGACATCGCCACCATCGTGCGCTCCGGCGTCGCCAAGCTCGCCGAGTCCGTGGCGCTTTTCGTGCGCGATCGCTTTTTCGACATCCGCGTCGCCCCGACGCTGCTTCAGTTTCGCAACAAGGGCGGGCGCATCAGCGAGCTGGAGGCCGAAATCCACGCCGCCCGTGAAGCCTTCCAGCCGCAGCTTCTCGCGCACCTGCAGCAGGCGCAACAGGAGCTCGAAAGCGAGCTGCGCGCCAGCCTGCACAAGCTGGTCGGCGAGGAGCTCGCGCAGGCCTCCGCGCTCTCGCCCGGGCTGTCGCAGCCGCCGGTACCCCTGCATGAAAACCTCTCCGGCTCGGTCGCCGGCAGCCTAGGCGACGGCCTGGGCGCCACCGTGGTCGTGGGCCTTACCGCAATCATCGCCAGCCTGAGCGGCGGCATCGGGCAGACCCTGGGCATCGCCGTGGTCTCGAGCCTGCTCGGCACCTCGGGCCCGATCGGCCTTCTCATCGGCGCCGTCGCCGGGCTGGCGCTTGCGGGGACCGGCTACCTCATAGGGCGCGACAAGGTGACCGCCGCCATGAAGCGCCGCTTGCTCCCCGCCGCGCTGGTCGCCTTCGCCCTGCCCGAATCCAAGCTGGAGCAAGCCCGGCAGGCGACATACGCCACGGTCAAGCAGGAGGTCGCTGCGCACCTGGACCCGCAGCTGACCCGGGTCACCGAGGCGATCGTCGAGCGGCTTACCTTGACGGCACAGCGGACCGAGTCAGCACCAGGGCCGCCGCGGTGAGGATGAAAAGCGCAATCGCCGCGGCGTTGCCCCAGGCGCCCAGCTCGGCCGACACGGCGACGCGCACGGCGAGCGAAAGGTGCAGCAGCACGAGCGGCGCGTACAGCGCGGGGTGGTAGGCAAGCTGCACGCCCAGCAGCGCGTGCAGCATCACCGGCGCCTGGGCGAACACCACGGAAAACACGAAGCCGACGAAGATGGCGTGCAGCGCCGCATCGTAGGCCATGGAAAGGGCGATGAGGGTACCGCCCAGCGCGAGCCACAGATACCCGGCGAGCAGGCATACCGCCACGTAGCGCGGGAGCTTCGCCTGGCGCACCGTGGCGCGCGCCGGGTCGAACGCGAAAAGCCATAGGGCGAGCAGCGCCAGCGCTACGCCGAGATAACGCGGCTCGAGCGGCGCGACCAGCAAGGCAGACGCGATGAGCAGGAACATCAGGCGCACGCCAGCGCCTCCCTTCGGATGGCGCGAACGCGCGAGGCGCTCAGCGCCGATGGTGAGGCCGAAGAAGGCGATCCACCAGGGGACTGCGGGAATTCCCGCCAGCAGCCCGAGGTTGCCGACCAGCCAGGCTGCGGCGCCGGCAAGCAGCGCGCCCGTTTCCAGGGAGCGCTGCCGGATGAAAACGACGATGTTCGCCGCCACCAGCACCGCCGCGGCCAGCGCCATGCTGACGAAGCCCTCGAAAGGCAGGCCCACGAGCAGCAGCACGCCGCCCAGGGCCGCGGCCATCGGCGCCGCGTAGGCCCACAGCCTGTCGAGCGCCGCCGCGCGCTCCAGGGTGATGACCGTGCCGAAAAACGCCGACACCAGGAGCGGGCCGTGCAGCGCCAGCGCGCTGATCGACACCGGCAGCGGCGTGAGGCGCGCTAATCCGCCCGCAATGCCGAGCGCAAGCGACACGAAGCCCAGCAGCAGCAGCGTCAGGCGCCAGCGCGGCGGCACCGTGCTCTCAATGGTTCCGTGCCCCCGAGGCGTCCGCCAGCAGGGCACCATTCCAGGGGAGCATCGCCACAACGAAGGCGGCCCTCATCCCGCTACGGCCGGGCGCGCCCAGTGGCGCAGCTCGATGTGGTTGCCGTCGCGGCCTACAGGCGCGAATGCGCGCAGTCTTTCCGTCAGAGCACATCGCGCGCCTGGCGGTTGCCCGTACGTTGCAAAGGCAATCGGGCTCTGACCCCGGTCCTGTCGGCGCGAGCGTGCCAAAG
>DATACE010000129.1:0-3098 GCA_036259215.1 Burkholderiales bacterium
ATGACCGCCTTGGGGCCGATCACCGTGGCGACTTCGCGAAACAGCTTCAGGAACTGCGCCACCGGCGCCGCCAGGATGACCAGGTCCGCGTTGTGCGCGGCGGCCACCGCGTCGGGAGCCGTGGAGTCGATCACGCCGAGCTCGAGCGCGCGCCTGAGGTTCGCGGCGTTGCGGCCGGCGCCGACCACATGCGCGCATGCGCCGGCGCTTTTCAGCGCCAGGGCGAACGAGCCGCCGATCAGGCCGACGCCGATTACGGCGACGCGCTCGAACAGCATTATTCCTTCATCGCCGCCGCGAGCGCGCCGAGGAACCTCTCGTTCTCCGCCGCCGTGCCGGTGCTGACGCGCAGGTGCTCGGGAAGCCCGTAGCCGCCGCCCACCGGGCGCACGATCACGCCGCGGCGCAGCAGCCGCTTGAACACCTCCTGCGCCTTGCCCACGCGGATGGTAAGGAAGTTGCCATACGAGGGGATGTAGTCGAGCCCGAGCGCGCGTGCGCCTTCGGCAAGCTGGCGCAGGCCGTTCAGGTTCTCGGCGTAGCTGCGCGCCACGAACTCCATGTCGTCGAGCGCCGCGGCGGCGGCCGCGAGGCCGATGCTGTTCACGTTGAACGGCTGGCGCACGCGGTTCATGATGTCGGCCACCGAGGGATGCGCCAGCGCATAGCCCACGCGCAGGCCGGCAAGGCCGTAGGCCTTGGAGAAGGTGCGCGTCACCACCAGGTTCGGGTGGCGCTTGAGCAGCTTCAGCGTATCGGTCCTGAAGTCGGCCTTGATGTACTCGTTGTACGCCTCGTCGATCACTACCAGCACGCGCTCCGGCACCTTGCGCAGGAACGCCTCGACCTCGTCGGCGGCCGCCAGCGTGCCGGTAGGGTTGTTCGGGTTGGCCGCCCAGACGACGAAAGTCTCGTCGTCCACCGCCTTGGCCATGGCTTCCAGGTCGTGCGCGTAGTTCTTCGCCGGCACGACGATGGCGCGCGCGCCGCGCGCCTGCGTGGCGAGCGGATACACGGCGAAGCAGTGCTGCGACATCACCGCGGCGCGGCCCGGGCCGAGAAAAGCGGCCGCCACCAGCTCCAGCACGTCGTTCGAGCCGTTGCCCAGCACGATGGACGACAGGTCGACGCCGTAGCGCTGGGACAGCGCGGATTTCAGCACGTAGCCGTTGCCGTCCGGGTAGCGGGCGATGTCGCCGAGCGCCGCGTCGATGGCGGCGCGCGTACGCGGGCCGATGCCCAGAGGGTTCTCG
This sequence comes from Burkholderiales bacterium, assembly GCA_036259215.1. Classification (GTDB taxonomy): domain Bacteria; phylum Pseudomonadota; class Gammaproteobacteria; order Burkholderiales; family SG8-39; genus SCGC-AG-212-J23. Next base: position 1,254 of record DATACE010000129.1, read on the forward strand.
TTGGAGGCCAGCTTGACGATGCCGGCCTCCTCCAGGCCCATCTCGCGCGCGAGCTCCGGGATCGGCTTGCCGGGCTGGTAGGGCGCGATGGAGCGCACGTAGGAAGGGGAAAGCTCGCAGAGGTCGATCAGCATTTGCGTTTCTTCATGAGAGTGCAACGGGGTAGGAACCCAGGATTTTCAGGAAGGGCGCCTGGCCGCGCAGCGCGGCCAGCGCGGCGGCGACGCGCGCGTCTTCCTCGTGTCCTTCGACGTCGATGAAAAACAGGTACTCCCACAGCGCCGCGCGCGAGCGCGCCGGGCGCGACTCGATGCGCGTCATGCTGACGCCGTGCTGCGCGAGCGGGCTGAGCAGCGCGTGCACCGCGCCCGGCTTGTTCTGCGCCGACACGACGAGCGAGGTGCGGTCGCGGCCGCTCGGGCCCGGCTGCAGCCGGCCGAGCACCAGGAAGCGCGTGGTGTTGGACGCGTCGTCCTCGATGGAGCGCGCCAGCGCTTTCAGGCCGTAGCGCTCGGCCGCGGCAAGCCCGGCGATGGCCGCGCTGCCGGCCTCGTTCGCCGCGCGCTGCGCCGCCTCGGCGTTCGAGGCGACCGGCACGCGCTGCGCGCCGGCCAGGTGCTGCGCCAGCCAGCCGTTGCACTGCGCCAGGGACTGCGAGTGCGAGTAGATTTTTCGTATCGTCGAGAAGCTTTCCTCCCGGGAAAGCAGGTTCTGCTGCACGCGCAGCTCGACCTCGCCGCAGATGCGCAGCGGCGTGGCGACCAGGAGGTCCAGCGTGCGGCCGACCACGCCCTCGGTGGAATTCTCCGCCGGCACCACGGTGAATTGCGCGTCGCCCGACTCGCAGCGGCGGAACGCCTCGTCCACCGAGGGCACGGCCAGCGCCTCGACCGCCGCGCCGAAATGCTTGCGCAGCGCCTGCTCGCTGAACGTGCCTTCCGGGCCGAGGTACGACACGCGGATCGCCTGTTCCAGGCTGCGGCAGGCCGAGATGATCTCGCGGAATACGCCGGCGACCCGCTCCGCAGGAAGAAGTCCCTTCGCTTTCGCGATTCGCTGCAGGATCGCGCTTTCGCGCTCCGGGCGATACGCGGGGGCGCCGCCCTTCAGCTTGCCGATCTCGTGCGCGAGGCCGGCGCGCCGCTGCAGCAGCGCGGCGAGCTCGTCGTCGATGCGGTCGATCTCGCCCCTGAGCTTTTCGAGGTCAGCCATCGGCGGGCAGGTAGCGCACGGCCAGCACGCCGTTCAGCTCGGCGAGCTCCTTGATCGCCTCCGCGGGCACCGGGCTGTCGGCGTCCACCAGCGTGTACGCCATCTCGCCGCGCGACTTGTTCAGCATGTTGTGGATGTTGATCTTGCGCCGGCCCAGCGCGTGCGAGATGCGCCCGAGCATGTCGGGCACGTTGGCATTGGCGATGGCCACGCGGTAGGGCGCCTCGCGCGCCATGGCGGCCTCGGGGAAATTGACCGCGTTCTGCAGGTTGCCGTGCTCCAGGTAGTCGCGCACCTGGTCGGCCACCATGATGGCGCAGTTGTCCTCGGCCTCGCGCGTCGAGGCGCCCAGGTGCGGCAGGGCGATGACGCCGGGATGGCCGAGCAGGTCGCCGGTCGGAAAGTCGGTGACGTACCACTTCAGGTGGTGGCTTTTCAGCCCCTTCAGCACCGCGTCCTCCGCGACGATGCCGTCGCGCGAGAAGTTGAGCAGCACCGCGCCGCTCCGGAACAGCTCCACGTTCTTGCCGTTGATGAGGTGCCTCGTCTTGTCCACCAGCGGCACGTGCAGCGACACGAAATGGCTCGAGCGGATCAGCTCCTCGATCGAGGCCGCGCGCTTCACCCGCGAGG
>DATACE010000130.1:0-6028 GCA_036259215.1 Burkholderiales bacterium
GCGGAGGTCGAAGACCGCCTGACCCTCGCGGACTTCCTGCGCGACAGCCTCAACCTCACCGGCACGCACCTGGGCTGCGAGCACGGCGTGTGCGGCGCCTGCACGGTGCTCGTCGACGGCGAGCCGGTGCGCGCGTGCATCATGCTCGCCGCCGCGGCTGCCGGCCGCGAAGTGCGCACCATCGAGGGCTTCGCCGACGACCCGGCCATGGAAGTCATCCGCGAGTGCTTCTCCGAGGCACACGGCCTGCAATGCGGCTACTGCACCCCCGGCATGGTGATCACCGTGCGCGACCTCCTGCTGCGCGGGCGCGGCGCCGACGCCGCCCAGATTCGCGCCGAGCTCGCCGGCAACCTGTGCCGCTGCACCGGCTACGGCGGCATCGTCAAGGCGACCGAGCTGGCGCGCGAGCGGCTGAAATCCTCCTGAGCTAGTCCGTCCGGCACTGGGCCGAAAGCGCTTGGCGTCCGGCGCCGTCCTCTAGCATGCCCTCCGAAAGGAGGCTAACGAATGCTCATCAAAGGCCAGGCGGATATCCAGATTTTCATCTCCGATGCCGGCTACATCTGCCTGAAGCAGCGCCACGACGACGGCGGCGACAGCGTGATCGAGTTCGCGCCGGCATACGGACCCAAGGTGGCCGACGCCATCGGCTCGCTGCGGGACTTCGCGCAGGCGAAATTCGAGAAGGTGGCGATGATCGACGACTGAGCCCCCCAGCGGATGCGGGCTTTGGCCAGTATCCCGGAAGGCGGGAAAAGCAGCACCAGCTCCGGCGCGGGGGGCGGCGCCTTGGGGGAAAGCTTGCCGCGGTACACCCACACTTCGTAGCCGCTGTCGAAGTCGATCACCGTTGCCTCGCCGCGCGCGGCCCGCACGTCGGCTTTGCTGCTTTGCTCCGGCGCGATGGCCTGCTCCTGGGCTTCCATCGGCGGCTCCATGTATTCGAACTCGACGCGCGTGTCGTCCGGCCAGCTCGCATCGCCCAGCGGCAGAAAATAGGCGCGGTCCATGAGGACCTCGCAATCGCAGTAAGGCAGGTCCTCCTTCCAGTCGGGATCGCGGCTGGCGCCGCCGTACAGCCGGTCTACCTCCAGCACTTCCCGGCGCGCGCCGGCCGCCAGCGTCACGCTCCACAGCGGCCGATCGGCGAAAAATAGGTAGCGCGGTGCGGGGCGGCGGCAGTACTCCGGCCCCTCGGGCGCCAGCGCATCGATCCAGCCGAAGAGGAATGGCCGGTAGTTCGAGATGAGCCGCGCCTCCATCCCCACCTCGCACTCCAGGCGCAGATCGCCGAGCCGGCGCGTGTGCGGCGGCAGGCCGGGCGTGCGGATCTCGGCGCGCCAGGTCATGGTTCCGGCCTTGCGGTTCGGCATGACGGCCGCGTTCTCCCGCAGCGCGGCTTCGTCGCGCTCCAGGGTGAAGGTGTGGTCCGCGGCCACTTCAACGCGCCTTGCGAAGCTCTCAGCCTCGACCTGCAGCTCGACGCCCTGCATCCGGGTGCGGCGGTTGCGCGGCAGGAGCTTGAAGCGCAGCGCCGCCGCGGGCGCGAGGTGGCGCCGCTTCTCGAAAAGCTCCATCCCGGCGATCATGCTGCGATAGGACTTGGCGACCGGGTTACGCAGCCCGGTCACCACGACCGCGTCGTCTGCCTGCGCCCAGGCCGCGCCGCAGACCGCCAGCAGCAGGAGGTGCGCCGCGACGCTGCGTCTAGCCCTTAGGATCGGAGGCCAGCTTTCCGGCCGTGGCCCAGTCCGATTTCTTGATGTCCTCAAAGATGACCTCGACGGATTCCGGCGTGCACTTGAGGGTGCGCACGGCGTCCGCCGTAACGGCCACGGCGAACTCGCGCTTCTGGTCGACGGTGCGGCCTTCGAAGAGGCTGACATGGATGAGCGGCATAGGTTTCCTTAAAGAAGAAGACGTAGCTGACAACGATCTGACATCGATAGACGTCTGGGCCGGGCAGGCGCTATCGTAACGGCATGAAGGTGCAGTCTGCATCCCCCGGGGTCGACGCGGTCATCGCCACGCCGCTGCTGGTCCAGCGGCGGCCGCGCCGGCGGGATCCTCGCACCGAAGCGGGCGCGATGGCGCAGCTCAAGCGAGCGCTCGCCGGCTCGCCGCGGGCGACGCTGCAGAAGCTGGTGGAGGTTGCCCTGGAGCTGTGTGCGGCGCAGTCGGCCGGCGTCAGCCTGCTGGAGCAGGCCGAAGGCCGCCGGTTTTTCCGCTGGCATGCGGTGGCCGGCGCCTGGGGCCACCTCCTCTGGACGACTTTGCCGCGCGAGTTCAGTCCCTGCGGCACCGTGCTCGACCGGCAGGCGGCGCTTCTCATGGTCGACCCTGAGCGCTACTTCGCGCCGCTCGCGCAGCTGCCGCCGCGCGTGGCGGAGGTGCTGCTCCTGCCTTTCGCGGTGCGCGGCGAGACGGTAGGGACAGTCTGGGTCGTGGCGCACGACGCGGCGCGGCACTTCGACCGGGAAGACCAGCGCATCGTGCTCGAGCTTACGGCGTTCGCCGCGGGCGCCTACGAGCGCCTGAGATCCTTCCAGCCGGATGACGTAGAGGCCCTGTCGCGCATGCATCTGGTTTCCGAGCCGGTAAAGCGAAAGCCGTCCTAGGGCCGCCGCATCAGGGCTTCAGCGCGCGGTAGAGGAAAGGGAGGCTGACATCCATGCGGTAGTCGATGTCCGAGTGGGTGTCGTCGAATTCTTCGTAGGTATGCCGAACGCCTGCGGCGGCGAGCCGCGCCGAGAGCAGCCGCGCGCCGAAGTGGATGTGGTACTGGTCGCGCCAGCCGCAGTCGATGTAGAGGCCGCGCAACGTCCGCAGGTTCCTCGCGTGCTTCGCCACCAGGTGAATGGGGTCGTGCTTGCGCCACTGGCGCCAGCGCGCTTCCAGGCGCTCGCCCGACTCGAGGTTGAACGGCACGCGAAAACCGAGCGGCGCTTTCGGGTCGGGGTCATAGGTGGCGGCCATGCACAGGTTCATGAGGGCGTGGCCCTGGGAGGGCGACAGCTTCTCCGTGCTCCAGACCTTGTCGAGGAAGCGGCGGATGCGGCCGTCGTCCCTGCCCTCGGCGAGGCCTTTGCGGCGCGCTTGCTTCAGTGCGTCGTAGGGCCCGGGGGTGCGCTGCGGCAGGCGGTGCTTCGCCAGCTCGTTCAGCGTATTGGGCCAGTCGTGGCCGTAGACGAAGTCGAAGTAGGCGTCGCCGGAATGATTGGCGATCGCGCCCCAGTACTTCGCGTACTTCATGCCATGGACGATCGCGCCATAGCCGCCCGAGGACTTGCCGAAGCAGCCGCGGTGCTCGCGGCGCGCGAGCGTGCGGAACTCGCGGTCGACGAAGGCAATCAGCTCGCGCGTGAGGTAATCGGCGTAGTCACCGATCGCCGGGCTGTTCACGTACTGGTTGCCGCCCAGGGCGGTGAAGCAGTCCGGAAAGACGATGATGACCGGGCCCATCTTGCCGCCGTGGATGAGGCGCGCGGCGCGCTCGGGAAGGTTGTAGGCGAAGTTCTTCCACGCGAGGTGCGCCAGCCCGGAGCCGGTGAAGCCGACCAGGTCGTAGAGCACCGGGAAGCGGCGGTTGGGCGTTTCGTCGTACTGCGGCGGCAGCCACACCCCGAGCTTGCGTACGTGCGGGTCGCCGAGCGGGTTTCGCTTCAGGACTTGGGAAACATGCTCGAGGACGACGGCGGTGCCGGGGTGGCCTTGCGGCCGCTTGAGCGCCATGGGCCGCAAGCATAGCGCACGCTCATGCGTTCAAGGCGAGCGCAAGGTCGAACCAGAATTCGCTGCCGCGGCCGAGCGTGCTGCGCACTTGCAGCTCGCTGCCGTGCGACTGCAGCAGCTTGCGGCTGATGGCGAGGCCGAGCCCGCTGCCGCCATAGCGCGCGGTAATGCCTGCGTGCGCCTGCCCATACTGCTCGAAGATGCGCGGAATGTCGTGCTCGGCGATGCCGATGCCGGTATCCGAGACGCGCATGCGCACTTTCACTTCGCCGGCGCGCAGCTCGAGCACGGCGAGCTCGATCTCTATGTACCCGGCTTCGGTGAACTTGAGCGCATTGCCCAGCAGGTTCCCAAGGACCTGGCTCAGCATGGTGGCATCGCCGATCACCGCGGCGGGCATGCGCGGATCAATGGAGCAGCGCAGCGTGATCCCCTTGTGCTGGGCGAGCGGCGCGAGGTTCGCCGTCACCTCGTGCACCAGCGCACGCAGGTCGAAGGCCCGCTGGCGCTGTCCCACCGTGTCCGCCTCGGCGCGGCTGCGCTCCAGGATCTGGTCGACGAGCGTGAGCATCGCCGAGGACGAGGAGCGCAGGATGCGCACGGCGGCCTCCTGCTCGGGCGCAAGCGCGGAGCGCTGCAGCAGCTGCGCCACGGCCATGATGGAGCCGAGCGGCGTACGGATGTCGTGGCTCAGCATGGCGAGGAGCTCCGCCTTGGCCTGCACCGCCGCCTCTGCCTGCCTTCGGGCTTGGAGCAGCTGACGCTCGTAGCGCCGCCGCTCGGTGGCGTTGAACACGGTATAGCGCGTGAGCACCGGCTTGCCGTCCGGCATCCTTTTCTGCGCGGCATTCAGCATGACCGGCAGCAGGCGGCCGTCCGCGCAACGGATGTCGAGCGCGATCTCGTTCAGCGTGCCCTGCATTGCGAGGAGCGGGGCGAGATGCGTCTCGTAATAGATGCGCCCGGGCACGCTGAGTAGCTCCTGCAGCCGGCCGCGCCGCACGAGTTGCTCGCCCGAGAAGCCGGTCCAGGCGAGGAAGGTGGCGTTTACCTTGACCAGGGTGCCGTCGGGTAGCGCGGAGACGTAGCCGGCCGGCGCATGCTCGTAGGCTTCCTCGACGTCCTCCTCGAGCAGGGTCTCGACGAGCCCGATTGCCGGGGAAGTGGCGCGCTGCATGCGCGCTACAGGAATGCCCGCATGGCTTCGATGGTTTCCCGAGGGGCGCTGAGGTTCGGGCAGTGGCCGGTGGCGCGCATCATCACCAGACGGCTGCCGGCCAAATTCCGATGCACGTACTCGCCGACTTGCCGCGGCGCGATGATGTCCTCGGAGCACTGCAGCACCAGGCTCGGCACCCGGAGCTTCGGCAGATCGGCGCGATTGTCCGACATGAAGGTCACGCGCGCGAATTGCTTCGCGATCTCCGGGTCGGTGCGGCAGAAGCTGTTCGTCAACTCCTCCTGGAGGTCGGGGCGATCGGGTGTTCCCATGATCTTCGGCGCCACGGCACCCGACCAGCCGAGGTAATTGCTGTCCATGAATTCGAGCAGCGATTCGAGATCCGCCGGGTCAAAGCCGCCCGCGTAGCCGGGCTGATTCACGTAGCACGGGGAAGGACCGATCAGCACCAGCCGCGAAAACCGCGTGGGCTCCCGGATGGCGGCCAGGATACCGATCATCGCGCTCACTGAGTGGCCGACGAAGATCACGCGCGTGAGCTCGAGCTCGCGGCAGATCTCCAGAATGTCGTCGGCATAGCCGTCCAGCGACGCGTACTTCGCGCGGCTGTAGGCCTGCAGGTCCGACCGGCCGCTGCCCACGTGGTCGAACAGTACGATCCGGTAATCGTTCTCGAACGCCGGTGTGATGAAGCGCCACATGTTCTGATCGCAGCCGAAGCCGTGCGCCAGCAGCATCGGCTGCGTCCCGCGGCCGAACGTGCGGATGGCGTTGCGCTGTGTGACGGACACGTATCCCCGCGGGCAGCAAGAACTACGCCCGACCGCGGGGTGCGTGGATCAGGCGGCGCTGCTAGCGGGGCAGCTGTGGCTCCGTGGCTGCGCCCCAGCCCGAGCCGCTCGGCGTGGGCGTGACCGTGCTGCGCTGGGCGAGACATTGCTGGCGCTCCGCGCCGGTGAGCTGGTCGCACGAAGCCGTAGACGCCGTTCCGCCCGCGGAGGCGCTGTCGCTTCCGGCCGGACTGCCGGAGGTCGTGCTATCGGCCGCACTGCCGGGCGTCGAAGTGTCGGAGGTCGCCGGGCTGCCGCCGCTGGCCGCGCTTGCTCCGCCGCT
>DATACE010000131.1:0-29943 GCA_036259215.1 Burkholderiales bacterium
CGAGCGTCTTGCGAACGTCGGCCGGCAGCGATGCCCACTTCCTCGTGCCGGTCACGATGTACGCCGGCGTGTACACGTGGCCGGTCAGCGACAGGAACTTCTGTACTTCCTGGAATTTGGCGCTGTAGATCTGCGAGAACGGATTCTCCTGGCCGTCCATGACGCCCGTCTGCAGCGCCGTGAACACTTCGGAGAACTTCATCGGGCTCGGGTTCGCGCCGTAGGTCTGGAACATCTTCACGCGCCATTTGCCTTCGGGAACGCGCAGCTTGATGCCCTGGAGATCGCCGGGGACCTTGATCGGTTTGCGGCTGTTGGTGATGTGGCGATAGCCGTTCTCCCACACCGCGAGGATCTTCAGGCCTTTCTTCTCGGCTTCGGGCGCGAGCCGCGGCCAAAACACTTCCTTTTCGATCGCCGCCATGTGCTTGCGGTCTTTGACGAGGTAGGGCATCTCGAAAATGCCGAAGAGGTCCGACTCCGAAGACATGACGGTCGACGGCAGCGCGAAATCGACCGTCCCGAGCTTGACCTTTTGCAGCAGCTCCTTGTCGCCGCCGAGCTGGCTCGAGCCGTAGACCACGACCTTGGCCTTGCCGCCCAGCTTGGCGTTCGCGCGCTTGGCGAACTCCTCGGCCGAGGCGGCGAACAGCGATCCCGGCTCGCCGACGTGGCCGAACTTGATCTCGGTCTGGGCGGCGAGCGGGCCGGCGAACGCCGCAAGCGCGGCGGCTGCAACGATCAAACGCAATTTCATGTGCTCCTCCTTTGAATGGCTAGGCGACTTTGCGCGCCGGGGTGCGCGCGCATTCCTCCAGGTAATCGGCGGCGGCGCGCACGCCTTCCTTGCGCACCGGGACGCCGGCGAGCGCGAGCCCCATCTCCACGCCGGCGAGCGTGCCCATCAGCGTGAGGTCGTTGATGTCGCCGAGGTGGCCGATGCGGAACACCTTGCCGGATAGCTTGCCCAGTCCGGTGCCCAGCGACATGTCGAAGGCCTCGAGAATGGTCTTGCGCACCCGGTCGGCATCGTGTCCCGCAGGGGTCACGACCGCCGTGAGCGAGCCGGAATACTCGCGCGGATCCAATGCCAGCACTTCCAGTCCCCAGGCGCGCACCGCGCGCCGGGTGGCTTCGCCGTGGCGCTGGTGCCGGGCGAACACCGCGTCCAGACCTTCCTCGTCGAGCAGCATGGCGAGTGCCTCGCGCAGCCCGTAAAGCAGGTTGGTCGCCGGCGTGTACGGGAAATAGCCGCCCTTGCCGTGCGCCAGCATCTCGTCCCAGGCCCAGTAGCTGCGCGGCAGGCGCGCGCCTTTCGACGCGGCGAGCGCCTTGGGCGAGATGCAATTGAACGACAGCCCGGGCGGGAGCATCAGGCCCTTCTGCGAGCCCGCCACGGTGACGTCCACGCCCCATTCGTCGTGCCGGTAATCGAGCGAGGCGAGCGACGAGATGGTGTCCACCATGAACAGCGCCGGGTGGCCGGCCGCATCGATGGCCTTCCTCACCTCCGCGATGCGCGAAACCACCCCGGTGGACGTTTCGTTGTGGACTACGCATACCGCCTTGAAGCGCTGCTCCTTGTCGGCGCGCAGGCGCTTCTCGATGGCGTCCGGGTCGGCGCCGCGGCGCCAGTCGCCCGGCAGGAACTCCACCTCCAGGCCGAGGCGCACGGCGAGCTTGTGCCACAGCGTGGCGAAGTGGCCGGTCTCGGCCATGAGCACGCGCTCGCCCGAGGAAAGCGAATTCACCAGGGCGGCTTCCCAAGCGCCGGTGCCCGAAGCGGGAAAGATCACCACTTCGCCCTGGGTGCTCTTGAACACGCGCTTCATGCCGGCCAGCACGCCTTTGCCGAGGTCGGCGAACTCCGGACCGCGATGGTCCATGGTCGGCAGATCGATCGCGCGCAGCACCCGGTCCGGCACATTGGTCGGGCCCGGTATCTGCAGGAAGTGGCGGCCGGCGCGTCGAGTCATTGCGGTATTCTACTTCGCTCCATGGACGCGCCTTCCTCGCCGGTTCGCTTCGCCAAGGCTTCCCGGTCGGGCCTGGCCTCGCGCCTGGCGAAGGCGCTCGATGCCGAAGTTTTGTTCGATGCAGCAAGCCGCGGCCGCTACTCGACCGACGCCTCGATCTACCAGTTGCAGCCCATCGGCGTCGTGGTGCCCAGGACCGAGGAGGCGGCCCGCGGTGCTTTGGCCATCGCCTCGGACGAAGGGATACCGATCCTGCCGCGCGGCGCGGGCAGCTCGCAGTGCGGGCAGGCGGTGGGCGAGGCGCTGATCATCGACCACACCAAGTACCTGAACAGGATCATCGACATCGGCTCGGGCAGCGCCGTCGTGCAGCCGGGCGTTGTGCTCGATGCCCTGAATGCCCGGCTGCGGCCCCACGGGCTCTGGTTCCCGGTCGACGTATCGACCAGCGCGCAGGCCACGCTGGGCGGCATGGCGGGCAACAACTCCTGCGGCTCGCGCTCCATCGCCTACGGCAACATGGTGCACAACGTGCTGGCCATCGAGGCGGTCACCGCGCAGGGCGAGCGCTGGCGCTTCGGGCCTCTCGACGAAGTCTCTCCGGATGCGGGCTATGGGGCGTTCGTCGAAAAGCTCAAGGCGCTCTACGCGCGCGAGAAGGACGAGATCGAGGCGCGCTTTCCCAAGCTGCTGCGCCGGGTGGCGGGCTACAACCTTGACCACCTGGGCCCGCCGCACGCGAATGCCGCGCATCTGCTGGTGGGGTCCGAGGGCACCCTCGCCTACTCCGAGCGCCTGCACCTGAAGCTCGCGCGCATCCCGCCGCAGCGCGCGCTCGGCGTATGCCATTTCCCGAGGTTCTACACCGCCATGGACCTCACCCAGCACATCGTCAGGCTGGGCCCTTCGGCAGTGGAGCTGGTCGATCGCACGATGATCGGCCTCGCGCGCGACATCGGCGCGTTCCGCTCGACGGTCGAGGCATTCATCCGCGGCGAGCCCGACGCGATCCTGCTGGTGGAGTTCTCCGGCGAGGAGAGCCAGGCGGGCAAGCTCAAAGACTTGGCGGCGCTCATGGGGGACCTCGGCTTGCCCGGCAGCGTGGTCGAGATTACCGATCCGCGACAGCAGCGCGACCTTTGGGAAGTGCGCAAGGCCGGCCTCAACATCATGATGTCGATGAAGGGCGACGGCAAGCCGGTGTCCTTCATCGAGGATTGCGCGGTGCCGCTCGAGCACCTCGCCGAGTACACCGATCGGCTGACGCAGGTGTTCGAGAAGCACGGCACGCGCGGCACCTGGTACGCGCATGCCTCGGTCGGCACGCTGCACGTGCGCCCGATCCTCGACATGCGGCGCGACGGCGCCCAGAAGATGCGCGCCATCGCCGAGGAGGCGTGCGCGCTGGTGAAGCAGTACAAGGGCGCCTATTCCGGCGAGCACGGCGACGGCCTGGTGCGCTCGGAATGGATCGAGCCGTTCTTTGGCCCGCGGCTCACCGCCTGCCTCGGCGAGATCAAGTCCTGGCTGGATCCGCGCGGGTTGATGAACCCGGGAAAAATCGTCAACCCGCCGCGCATGGACGAGCGCGCGCTGTTCCGGTTCAAGCCGGGCTACGAGGCCAGAGCGCCGGTGCCGGCGCTCGACTGGTCGGAATGGGAAGTCGGTCCGCAGGACCGAGGCGGCGGCTTCGCCAAGGCCGTCGAGATGTGCAACAACAACGGCCATTGCCGCAAGTTCGACGCCGGCACCATGTGCCCGTCCTACCGCGCCACGCTGGACGAGGCGCACGTCACGCGCGGGCGCGCCAATACCTTGCGCCTTGCGCTGTCCGGCCAGCTGGGCGCCGAAGGCGACGCCGCGGTGGCGCAGGCGCTGGACCTGTGCGTCTCCTGCAAGGGCTGCAAGCGGGAATGCCCGACCGGCGTCGACATGGCGCGCATGAAAATCGAGTTCCTTGCCCACTACAAGGCGCGGCGTGGCTACTCGCTGCGCGATCGCGCCATTGCCTACCTGCCGCGCTACGCGCCGTGGGCGGCGCGCCTGGCGCCCGCTGCCAACCGGTTGTCCGAAGCGCTGAAGGGCGCGCTCGGCTTCTCGCCGCGCCGCGAGCTGCCGCAATGGCGCGCGGACTACTTCGTCGACCGCACGCGCCCGCTGCGCGGCGCCGGTCGCGAGGTGGTGGTGTTCGTCGACACCTTCAACCGGTGGTTCGAGCCGCACAACGCGCGCGCCGCCATGCGCGTGCTGCAGGCGGCGGGCTACAAGGTCGCGGCGGCGCAGCCGCTGCTTCGCGGCCGTCCGCTTTGCTGTGGCCGCACCTTCCTCGCCGCCGGCATGGTGGCCGAGGCCAGACTGGAGGCGCGGCGCACGCTGGACGCGCTGCGACCCTATGCCGAGCGCGGCGTGCCGATCGTCGGCCTCGAGCCCTCGTGCCTGTTCTCGTTTCGCGATGAGTACGCCGCGCTGCTCGAGGACAGCGCCGGCGTGGCGCAGCATGCCTATCTGTTCGAAGAATTCCTCGCGCGCGAGCCCGGCGACCTGCGCCTGAAGGCGCTGGCAAGGGAGGTCTTGCTGCATGGCCATTGCCACCAGAAGGCCTTCGACGCCATGCCGGCGGTCGAGAAGCTCCTCGGCATGGTGCCCGACCTCAAAGTCTCGACGGTGCAGACCAGCTGCTGCGGCATGGCCGGAAGCTTCGGCTACGAGGCCGAGCACTATGCCGTGTCGATGAAGATGGCGGAGCTCAGCCTGCTGCCGGCGGTACGCGCCGCGCCCGACGCGCTGGTAGTTGCCGATGGCACCAGCTGCCGGCACCAGATCGCCGACGGCGCCGGGCGCGAGGCCTGGCACGTGGCGCGCGTGCTCGAGGCCGCCCTCAGCGCCCCGTAAGCAGCGCCATCACCACCGAGACGGTAAGCAGGGAAGCGACCGTGGAGATCACTGCGCCGGTCGAGGTCTCGGCTTCGAGCAGCCCGTAGCGCTGCGCGAGCACGAATGCCGTCGCCCCGAGCGGCAGCGCGGCGCATACCACGGCGATCTTGGCCCAGAACGGGTCGACCGGCAGGACGTAGAAGGCGAGCGCCGCCATGAGCAGCGGGTGCACCACCAGCTTGAGCAGCGTGGTCTGCCAGCTGGCCCGCACGCCCGCCCGGATGGAAAGCTGGGACACGAACAGGCCGATCGCAAACAGCGCGCACGGGCCGGCCGCTGCGGCGAGAAGGGTGGCGAAGCGCTCCGCCGGCAGCGGGATCTTCACCCGCAGGAAGACCAGGAGAACCGCGAGCGCTATCGGCCAGATGAGAGGGCTGCGCAACACGCCCGACAGGGCTCGGCGCAGGCCGCCGGGCCGCCGGTTGACGAATAGCTCCAGGCAGACGATCGCGAGCGCGAAGGAAATGATGTTGGTCGCCACGGTGGCGAGCGCGGCGGGCAGCGCGGCACGCTCGCCATAAGCCACGGTGACCAAGGGAATGCCGAGGTAGCCGGTATTGGCGAACGACGCGTTCAGCGCGCGCAGGGTGCTTTCGGCCGGGGGCGCCTTCATCACGGCATGCGAGAGGAAAAAGCCCGCGAGCGCGGTGCCCAGCGTAGCGGCGATCACGGCAAGCAGGAAGGCGCCGCTCAGGATTTCCTCCAGCGAGCCGCGGTACACGGCGATGAACAGCATCGCCGGCAGCGCGAACGCATAAACGAACTGGTTGAGGGCGTGGCTCGAGGCCTGCGTCACCAAGCCCAGGCGTCCGGCAAGGTAGCCGCACGCCACCAGCCCGAAGACCGGCACCACCGCCCCGACGACCGGCGCTAGCGTCGGGTCCAAGCAAACAGGGCGACGCCCCCGGCGATCATGGGGATGCACAGCCACTGGCCCATGGTCAGCCCGAGTGCGAGCAGGCCGAGGAAGGCGTCGGGCTCACGGCCGAACTCGGCGACGAAGCGGAAAGTCCCGTAGCCGATCAGGAACAGCGCGCTTACCTGCCCGCGCGGCCGTGGCTTCGACGAGAACCACCACAGCAGCACGAACAGCGCGAAGCCCTCGAGCGCCGCCTGGTAGAGCTGCGAAGGGTGCCGCGGCAGCTCGCCCGCTCCACGGAACACCATGCCCCAGGGCAGGTCGGTGACGCGCCCGTAAAGCTCGCCGTTGATGAAGTTGCCGATGCGCCCCGCCGCGATGCCCAGCGGGCACAGCGGCGCGACGAAATCCATCAGGCGCAGGAAATGCACCCTGCTGCGGCGCGCGGCGATCCACATGGCGAGCATCACGCCGAGCAGGCCGCCGTGGAACGACATGCCGCCCTGCCATACCGCGAAGATCTCGAGCGGGTGCGCGGCGTAATAGCCGGGCTTGTAAAACAGTACGTAGCCCAGGCGCCCGCCCAGCACCACGCCCAGAACCGCGAGGAAGATGAGGTCGTCGAACTGCGGGCGGGTGATGGGCGCAAGGCCGGCCTTGATCCTGCGCAGGCCGAGCCACCAGCCCGCGGCGAAACCCGCGAGGTACATGAGGCCGTACCAGCGCACCGCCAGCGGCCCGATGGCAAACGCGATCGGATCGATCTGCGGGTGGATCAGCATAGCGCGCGCGCCTTGGCGACGAACTCGCGCCCGGCGCCGCTCAAGCTGCCGGGGCGCCAGGCGAGCCAGACTTCGAGCGCCGGATGGCGGTCGGCGAGCGCCCGGTAGACCACGCCGCGCCGGCCGAGGTTGGCGAGCGAAGCCGGCACGATTGCCGCGCCCAGTCCGCTGGACACGAGGCTCACCACGGTCTGCATCTGTATGGCTTCCTGCGCGACGTTGAGGGAAATGCCCGCCCGCGCGGCGAGCCCCGCCACGATATCGTAAAGCCCGGGCGCGATCTCGCGCGGCACCATGACGAAGCTCTCCCCGGCCAGGGCGCTCATGGCGAGCCGCCCGCGCGGCTTTGCCAGCCGGTGGCGGGCGGGCAGCGCCGCCACGAAGCGCTCGCGCTGCACCACCAGATGCTCCAGCGTGTGCGGCACCGGCGGCAGCAGCAGGCCGAAGTCCAGGTCGCCCGCGGCGAGCGCCGCCGACTGCTCCGGCGAGAGCATCTCGCGCAAGGCGAGGCGCACGCCCGGATGCGCCGCCTTGTACGCCTTAAGCAGGCCCGGCAGCACGCCGAAGTCGGCGAGCGACACGAAGCCCACGCGCAGCCGCCCCTGGTCGCCGCAGGCCATGCCGCGCAGCTCGAGCACGGTGCGCTCCAGCTGCGACAGCGTGCGCCGCGCCTCCTCGAGCAGGCGCGCGCCTTCCGGGGTGAGCTCCACCCGGCGCCGGGTACGGGCGAAAAGCGCGACGCCCAGGCTGGCCTCCAGCGCCCGCACCGCGCGCGACAGGGGCGGCTGGGAAATGTTCAGGGCGGCGGCGGCGCGGCCGAAGTGCAGCTGCTCGGCGACCGCGACGAAATACCGCAGCTGCCATGTTTCGGGCAGATTCATGCCGAAAGGGTATTACAGCAGGATGCCGATTGCATTGGATCGCCGCAGCAGGGTGGCGCAGAATGCGCCTCTTCCAGGGAGGAGCCATGGCCGAAGCGCAGAACCGCCGTTCCCGACTCATCACCCAGGGCGTGGCCCGCTCGCCCAACCGCGCCATGCTGCGCGCCGTGGGCTTTCGCGATGGCGACTTCGAAAAGCCGATCGTCGGCGTCGCCAACGGCCACTCCACCATGAATCCGTGCAACGCCGGCATCCAGCCGCTGGTCGACCGTGCGATGGCTGCGCTCGAGCAGGCGGGTGCCAAGCCGCAGGTGTTCGGCGTGCCGACCATCACCGACGGCATCGGCATGGGCACCGAGGCGATGAAGTACTCGCTCGTGTCGCGCGAGGTCATCGCCGACGCGATCGAGACCAGCGTCAACGGGCAGGCGATGCACGGCGTGCTGGTGGTCGGCGGCTGCGACAAGAACATGCCGGGCGGCATGATCGCCATGGCGCGCATGAACGTGCCCGGCATCTACGTCTACGGCGGCACCATCAAGCCGGGCAAGTGGAAGGGGCAGGACCTGACCATCGTATCGGCGTTCGAGGCGGTCGGCGCCTTTGCCGCGGGCAAGCTCTCCGAGGAGGACTTTACCGGCATAGAGAAAAACGCCTGTCCCAGCGTAGGCGCCTGCGGCGGCATGTATACCGCCAATACCATGAGCTCGTCGTTCGAGGCGCTCGGCATGAGCCTTCTGGGCTCCTCGCAGATGGCCGCGCCCGACGCCGAGAAGGCGGACTCGGCAGCGCAGTCCGCCCAGGTGCTCGTGGAGGCGATCCGCAGCCAGCTCAGGCCGCGCGACATCATCACGCGCAAGTCGATCGAGAACGCCGTGGCGCTGGTGATGGCGACCGGCGGTTCCACCAACGCGGTGCTGCACTATCTCGCCATCGCGCGCGCGGCCGGCGTGAGATGGAGCATCGACGACTTCGAGCGCGTGCGCCGCAGGGTGCCGGTGCTGTGCGACCTGAAGCCCTCGGGACGCTTCGTCGCCGTGGACTTCCACCGGGCCGGCGGCGTGCCGCAGGTGCTGAAGATCCTGCTCGCCAATGGCGCCCTGCACGGGGAGTGCATGACCATCCACGGCAAGACCCTGGCGCAGATGCTGAAGGACGTCCCGGCCGAGCCGCGCGCCGACCAGCAGGTGATCCGGCCGTGGTCGCAGCCCATGTACAAGGAAGGCCACCTCGCCATCCTCAAGGGCAATCTCGCGACCGAAGGCTGCGTCGCCAAGATCACCGGGCTGAAGAACCCGGTGATTACTGGCCCGGCGCGCGTATTCGACTCGGAGAACGCCTGCATGAAGGCCATCATGGGCAAGCGCATCAAGCCGGGCGACGTGGTCGTGATCCGCTACGAGGGCCCGAAAGGCGGTCCGGGCATGCAGGAGATGCTGGCGCCGACCTCCGCGCTCATCGGCCAGGGGCTCGGCGAGTCGGTCGGCCTGCTGACCGACGGGCGCTTCTCGGGCGGCACCTGGGGCATGGTGGTGGGGCACGTCGCGCCGGAAGCGTATGTGGGCGGCACCATAGCGCTGGTGAAGGAAGGCGACTCGATCACCATCGACGCGAAAAAGCGGCTCATCCAGCTCAACGTTTCAGCGAGGGAGCTTGCGGCGCGCCGCAAGAAATGGAAGGCGCCGCGGCCGCGCTACGAGCGCGGGTTGCTCGCCAAGTACATGAAGCTTGTGTCGACCGCTTCGGAAGGGGCCGTCACGGACTAGACGCGAGACTAGAAGCTCGAGCCGGGCTGCTTCAGGAACTCGATTTCTTCCGGCGTGCTCGGGCGCCCGAGGATCGCGTTGCGATGCGGAAAGCGCCCGAAGCGCTGGATGATGTCGCGGTGCGCGAGGGCGTAGCGGTAGGCATCCGCGGTTTCCTCGAACGCCTCCAGCGGCCGGGTGAGCTCGCATGCCTGCAACTGGTCCTCGAGCGATTCGCTGTGCTCGAACGGCAGGTACACGAACAGGCGCTCGACCGGCAGCAGCGCCCGGTCGTAGCCGCGCGCCACGGCATGGCGCGCGGCCGCCAGGGCCAGCGGGTCGGCGGCGAACGCGCGCGGCGAGCCGCGGAACATGTGGCGCGGGAACTGGTCGAGCAGCAGGATCAAAGCGAGGCAGCGGTGCGGCGCGTCCTGCCAGGCCGCGAGCGCGCCTGCGGCCGCCTTCTCGTAAGCCGCCATAAAGCGTTCGCGCACGTCGCGGTCGACGGCATCGCTTTTCTCGAACCAGCGCTTGCGGCGCTTGCCGCGCTCGGCGGGTCCGCCGAACCAGAAAAGCAACACCTCGTCCGGCTGCGGTTGGTCGCTCATGCGGCCGATGGTAAGCTGCGGCGGCCCTCAAACGAACAAACGGGAGAATCCATGATCGCCAAATTTCGCCGCCTCGTCGCCAGCCTGCTGGTGCTGTCCATCGCGGGACTGGGCCTGCCGCTGCCGGTGCACGCCGGCATGGTGGGCACCGGCGCCGCGGTCGCTTCGGCCGAGCGCGAGCGCATCGCTACTTTCCTGGAGCGCGAGGACGTGCGCCAGCAGCTGCAGGCGCAGGGCGTGCGTCCGGCGGACGTCACGGCTCGTGTCGCGGCGCTGACCGACGAGGAAGCCGCGCAGCTCGCCGCGCACATGGACAGCATGCCGGCCGGCGGGGTGCTCGGGCTCATTCTTGTCGTGTTCCTGGTGCTCCTCCTGACCGATATCCTGGGCTTCACCAAGGTGTTTCCCTTCACGCGCACCGTGCGCTAAGCTGGCCGCACCGGAGCCCTGCCGCGGCGGGGCTTTCGGTGTCCGCCATGCCGAACCGCCTCGCGCAGGAAACTTCTCCGTACCTCCAGCAGCACGCCGGCAACCCCGTCGATTGGTACCCGTGGGGCCCGGAGGCGCTCGAGCGCGCGCGTCGCGAAGATAAGCCGGTTCTCCTTTCCGTGGGCTACTCGGCCTGCCACTGGTGCCACGTCATGGCGCACGAGAGCTTTGAGGACCCGCAGGTCGCCGCGGTGATGAACCGCCTGTTCGTCAACGTCAAGGTCGACCGCGAAGAGCGCCCCGACCTAGACCAGATCTACCAGAGCGCCCACCAGATGCTCGCCCAGCGCCCCGGGGGCTGGCCGCTCACTATGTTCCTGTCCCCCGACGGCGCGCCGTTCTTCGGCGGCACCTATTTCCCCAAAACGCCGCGCCACGGCCTGCCGGGCTTCGTCGACCTGTGCGAGCGCATTGCCGCGGTGTGGCGCGAAAAGCGCGCCGACATCGAGGCGCAGAACGCCGAGGTGCTCAAGGCGCTGGCCCGCACCCTGCCGGCGGGCGCGGCGTCCGAGCTGTCGGCCCAGGTGCTCGAGGACATGCTGCGTAACTTGCGCGCGAGCTTCGACGCGCGGCACGGGGGCTTCGGCGCCGCGCCCAAGTTCCCGCACCCGACGGATCTCGAGCTTTGCCTGCGAAAAGGCGAGCTCGATATCGCGCTGACCACGCTGCGCCGCATGGGCGAGGGCGGAATATACGACCAGCTGGCCGGCGGCTTCTACCGCTACAGCGTGGATGCGCACTGGAGCATTCCGCACTTCGAGAAGATGCTCTACGACAACGGCCCGCTGCTCTGGCTGCTCGCCGACGCCTGGCTCGCCGGCCGCGAGCCGC
Organism: Burkholderiales bacterium; assembly: GCA_036259215.1. Taxonomy (GTDB): domain Bacteria; phylum Pseudomonadota; class Gammaproteobacteria; order Burkholderiales; family SG8-39; genus SCGC-AG-212-J23. The sequence continues at coordinate 11,106 of DATACE010000131.1, forward strand.
TGTTCGCGCGTTGTGCGGAGCAAACGGCGGGCTGGCTGATGCGCGAGATGCAGTCGCCCGAAGGCGGCTACTACTCGTCGCTGGACGCGGACAGCGAGCACGAGGAAGGCCGGTTCTACGTCTGGGACCGCGCCGAGGTGCAGGCGCTGCTGTCCGCGGATGAGTACGCTACCCTCGCTCCCCACTTCGGCCTGGACGGCGCGCCTAACTTCGAGGGCCGGCGCTGGCATCTGCGGGTGGCGGCGCCCGCCGCAAGCGAGCCGCTGCTGAGTGCCGCGAAAGCGAAGCTGCTCGACGCGCGCGAGCAGCGCGTGCGGCCCGGCCGCGACGAGAAGATCCTGGCGTCGTGGAACGCGCTCGCGGCACGCGGCATGGCGCACGCCGGCCGTGTGTTCGGGCGCCCTGCATGGCTCGCCTCGGCCCGCCGTGCCGTCGAGTTCATCCGCGCTTGCCTGTGGCGGGACGGGCGCCTGCTTGCCACCTACAAGGACGGCCGCGCGCACCTGCAGGCTTACCTCGACGACTATGCGTTCCTGCTCGCCGCGCTGCTGGAGCTGCTGCAGGAATCCTTCGCCTCGAAGGACCTCGACTTCGCCTGCCGCCTGGCGGACGTGCTGCTCGAGCAGTTCGAGGATGCCGAGGCCGGCGGGTTTTTCTTCACGGGGCGCGACCACGAGCGGCTCATCCTGCGGCCCAAGCCGGGGCACGACAATGCCACGCCTTCCGGCAACGCCGTGGCCGCATGGGCGCTCGGCCGTCTGGGCGCGCTGACCGGCAATGAGCGCTATGCGCGCGCGGCGCGGCGCACCGTCGAGCTGTTCTATCCGGCAATGCGCGACTACCCCGCCGGATTTGCCGCCATGGCGATTGCGCTCGACGAGCAGCTTTCGCCGCCGGCGGTGCTGGTGCTGCGCGGCAAGAACGAGGCGCTGGCGGCCTGGCAGACGGAGCTTGCGCGTGAGTTCGCGCCGGATGCGCTGGTAATCGGCGTGCCGGAGGGCGCGCAGCGGCTGCCCGCGCCGCTGGACAAGCCTTCCCGGCCGGCCCCCGTCAACGCGTGGCTATGCCGCGGCGTTACTTGCCTGGAGCCGATAGACGATCTTGTACACTTGAAAAAAGCGCTCAAGGAGAATCCATGAAGCATCTGGCGATCATTTTCGCGGCGGGGGCGGCGTTTGCCGCGGCGCTGCCTGCCGTGGCGAGCCCCGAGCTGGCTAAGAAGCACGCCTGCTTCGCCTGCCATGCCACCGACAAGAAGCTGGTCGGCCCGTCCTACAAGGACGTCGCCGCCAAGTACAAGGGCGACAAGGGGGCCGAAGCGCGCCTGTTCGACAAGGTAAAGAAAGGCAGCCAGGGCACCTGGGGCCAGGTACCGATGCCGCCCAACGCGGCGGTGCCGGACGCCGACGTGCGCGCGCTGGTGAAATGGATTCTGTCGCAGTAGCATGGACGCCCGAAGCCACCCTGCGGGAGATCCCATGAAAAAGCTCAGCATCACCCTTGCCGCTGCGGCGCTGGCGCTCGCCGGCTGCGGCGAACAGAAGCCCGCCGCCAAGGCGGACGGTTCCCCCCTTGAAGTCAAGATCGGCCATGTCGCTCCCTTGACGGGCGGCATCGCCCACCTGGGCAAGGACAACGAGAACGGGGCCCGTCTCGCGATCGACGAGGCGAACGAGGCGAAAGTGCAGATCGGCGGCCGGGCGGTGAGGTTCACGCTCGTGCCGGAGGACGACCAGGCCGACCCGAAGGTCGGCACCACGGTGGCGCAGAAGCTGGTCGACGCGCAGGTCAACGGGGTCGTCGGGCACCTCAATTCGGGCACCACCATCCCGGCCTCGGCAATCTACAACCAGGCCGGCATTCCGATGATCTCGGGCTCGGCGACCAACCCCAAGCTAACCGAGCAGGGCTTCAAAGGCATCTTCCGCGTGGTCGGCCGCGACGACCAGCAGGGACCGGCGATCGCCAGCTACCTCGCCGACGAAAGAAAGCCGAAGGTCGTGGCGGTCATCGATGACGCCACCGCGTACGGCGAAGGCATTGCCAACGAGGTCGAGAAGACCCTGAAGGCGGCGAACATCCAGGTGCTGCCGCGCGAAAAGGGCACCGACAAGACCACCGACTGGAAGGCGGTGCTGACCAAGCTGCGCGGCCGCAACCCCGACGCGGTGTTCTACGGCGGCATGGACGCCACCGGAGGACCGCTGCTCAAGCAGGGCCGTGAGCTCGGCATCAAGGCGGTTTTCTCGTTCGGCGACGGCGCGTGCACCGACAAGATGAAAGAGCTCGCGGGCGAGGCCGCCGAAGGCCTGCTGTGCTCGCAGGCGGGCATCCCGCCGCAGGCGGCGTCGAAGAAGTTCCTCGACGCCTACAAGAAGAAGTTCAACGTCGACCCCATCCTCTACGCGCCGTTCACCTACGACGCCGCCAACCTGCTGATCGAAGCGATGAAGAAGGCCAATTCCGCCGAGCCGGCGAAGTACCTGCCGGAGCTGCAGAAGATCAGCTTCAACGCGTCTACCGGCACCATCTCCTTCGACGAGAAAGGCGACCGCAAGGACGCCGAGATCACCATCTTCACCATGAAAGGCGGCAAGATAGAGCCGCTGGCGGTGGTGAAGGGCGGCAAGACGATCGCCTATGATGAGTTCGTGAAGAGCATGGGCGGCGGCAAGTAGGGCCCCCGTAAAGAACCGGAAAACGGCACCGCGAGGGTGCCGTTTTCATTCATGGGGTAGGCTACGCGCCCGTGGACACTTTTCTCCAGCAGGTCATCAACGGCCTTACCGCGGGAAGCGTCTACGCCGTGGTGGCGCTCGGCTACACCATGGTCTACGGCATCATCCAGCTGATCAACTTCGCGCACGGCGAGGTGGTGATGATCGGCGCCATGGTGGCTTTCACCATCATCAACGCGCTTGCGCCCTCCGGCCTGCCGGCGCTCGCGGTGGTGCTGATCGGCACCGGCTGCGCCGTGCCGGTGTGCATGCTGGTGGGGTACTCGATGGAGCGGCTGGCCTACCGCCCGCTGCGCGGGGCGCCGCGCCTGGCGCCGCTCATCACGGCCATCGGCGTCTCCATCATCCTGCAGCACCTCGCCCTCATGGTGTGGAGCCGCAACGTGCTCGCCTTCCCGCAGATCATCGAGTCGCGCACGTATTTCGTCGGCGGCGCGGCCATCAGCACCGTGCAGATCGCCATCCTCGCCATCTGCGTGGCGCTGATGAGCGGGCTCGCGCTCCTGGTGTACCGCACGCCCCTGGGCACCGCGATGCGTGCGACCGCGCAGAATCCGCAGATCGCCGGCCTGATGGGCATAGACGTCAACCGGGTGATCGCCGCGACCTTCGTCATCGGCGCCGCGCTCGGGGCGGTGGCCGGCGTGCTGTTCGGCACTTACTACGGCATCGCACAGTACACCATGGGCTCGGTGCTCGGGCTGAAGGCGTTCTCCGCCGCGGTGCTCGGCGGCATCGGCAACATCCCGGGCGCCATGCTCGGCGGCATCCTGCTCGGCCTGGTGGAGGCGCTCGGCGCGGGCTATATCGGCGACATCACCGACCTTTGCGCCTACGGCTGGCTCGCACCAATGATCGGCGCGTGCGACAACGGCGGCTATTTCATCCTGTTCGGCTCGAATTACCAGGACGTGTTCGCGTTCGTCGTGCTGATCCTGGTGCTGGTATTCCGGCCGCAGGGCCTGCTCGGCGAGCGCGTCGGTGACCGCGCCTGATGCGAGCCTACTTCGACACGCGCAAGCATCCCTGGCTGGTATGGCTGGGCTTCGCCCTGATCGGCATCGCCCTTGCGCTGCTGCCGTTCGCGCTGGCGCAGGTCGGCACCACCTGGGTGCGCATCACCAACTACGCCATCCTGTACATCCTGCTGGCGCTGGGCCTTAACATCGTGGTCGGCTTTGCCGGCCTGCTCGACCTGGGCTACATCGCGTTCTACGCCATCGGCGCGTACACCTATGCGCTGCTCGCCAGCCCGCACTTCGGCCTGCACCTGCCGTTCTGGATCATCCTGCCCATCGGCGCCGGGGTGGCGGCGGTGTTCGGCGTGCTGCTGGGTGCGCCAGTACTCAAGCTGCGCGGCGACTACCTCGCCATCGTCACGCTGGGCTTCGGGGAGATCATCCGCATTTTCCTAAACAACCTGTCGCGCCCGGTAAACATCACCAACGGGCCGCAAGGCATCACGCGCATCGATCCGTTCACCGTCGGGGAGTTCAGCTTCGGCAAGTACGAGTCCTTCCTCGGCGTGATGTTCAGCGGGCCGATCAAGTACTACTACCTCCTGCTGCTCGTCGCGCTCGCGGTCATCGTGATCAACATCCGGCTGCAGAACTCGCGCATCGGGCGCGCCTGGGAGGCGATCCGCGAGGACGAGACCGCGGCGCGCTCCATGGGCATCAACACGCGCAACATGAAGCTGCTGGCCTTCGCCATGGGCGCGAGCTTCGGCGGCGTGGCCGGCGGCATGTTCTCCGCCATCCAGGGATTCATCTCGCCGGAGAGCTTCGTGCTGGTCGAGTCCATCATGGTGGTTTCGATGGTAGTGCTGGGCGGCATGGGCAATATCTGGGGCGTGATCCTCGGCGCCGTGCTGCTGTCCTTCATCCCCGAGATCCTGCGCTGGACCGTCGAGCCGGCGCAGCAAGCGCTGTTCGGGCGCATGCTGGTTGAGCCGGAGGTGATCCGCATGCTGCTGTTCGGCCTCGCCCTGGTGCTGGTCATGCTGTTCCGCCCGGCGGGCCTGCTGCCCTCCGCGGTGCGTAAGCGCGAGCTTACGGAGCGCGCCACTTGAGCCTGCTCGTCGCCACGCGCTTGAGTAAGCGCTTCGGCGGCGTGCAGGCGCTGCACGAAGTGTCGTTCGGCATCGCCGCCGGGGAGATCTACGGCCTCATCGGTCCCAACGGCGCAGGGAAAACGACGCTGTTCAACTTGCTCACCGGCATCTACCGGCCCGACGGCGGCGCTTTCACCTTCGACGGGCGCGACATCACCGGCCTTACGCCGGACCGCATCGCGGCGGCCGGCATAGGGCGCACCTTCCAGAACATCCGCCTGTTCCACAATCTCTCCACGCTGGAGAACGTCATGATCGGCCGGCACGCGCGCACCCGTGCCGGCGTGCTCGGGGCGATCCTGCGCAATCGCGCCACCCTCGAGGAGGAGCAGGCCATCGAAAGGCGCGCGCTCGAGCTGCTCGATTTCGTAGGCATCCGCGCGCGAGCCAACGACGCGGCGAACAACCTCGCCTATGGCGACCAGCGCCGGCTGGAGATTGCGCGCGCCCTGGCCACCGAGCCGAAGCTGCTCGCGCTCGACGAGCCGGCCGCGGGGATGAACGCCACGGAGCGCCTCGCGCTTGCCGCCCTCGTGCGCAGGATTCGCGACGGTGGCGTCACCGTGCTGCTCATCGAGCACGACGTGCGGCTGGTAATGAACATCTGCGATCGCGTGATCGTGCTCGATTACGGCGAAAAGATCGCCGAGGGCCTGCCGGCGCAGGTGCAGCGCGACCCGAAGGTGATCGAGGCCTACCTCGGTGCGCCGCATGCTGCTTGAAGTGAAAGGGCTCGAGGTGCACTACGGCGGCATCCGCGCCGTGAAGGGCGTCGACCTGGAAGTCGCGCACGGCGAGCTGGTATGCCTGATCGGCGCCAACGGCGCGGGCAAGACCTCGACGCTGAAAGCCATCTGCCGCCTGCTGCCTTCGCAGGCGCAAGTCATGGCCTACGAGGACGCCGATATCCGCCGCGCCCGGGTGCACGAGCTGCCGCGCAGGGGGCTGGTGCTGGTGCCGGAGGGTCGCGGCGTCTTTCCCCAGCTCACGGTGCACGAGAACCTGGCGCTGGGCGGCTACGCGCGCGGCGGGGCCGATCCCGAAACGCAGTACGCCAGCTTTCCCCGCTTGAAAGAGCGCCGCCACCAGATCGCGGGCACGCTGTCCGGCGGCGAGCAGCAGATGCTGGCAATCGCCCGGGCGCTGATGAGCGAGCCCAGGCTGCTGCTGCTGGACGAGCCGTCCATGGGCCTCGCCCCCATGATGGTGAGCAAGATTTTCGAGATCGTGCGCGACATCGCCACGCGCGGCGTCACTATCCTGCTGGTCGAGCAGAACGCACGCCTCGCGTTGGAAGCCGCGAGCCGCGGCTACGTCATGGAATCGGGCGCGATTACTCTCTCCGGGCCGGCGCGCGAGCTGCTGCACGATGCGCGCATCCAGGAAGCTTACCTGGGCGAGGCGAGATCGGCTTGAGTGGTGAAGCTGTCGGCGTAGAACTCCGCCTCCGGCAGCCCGCATTGCGCCACGAAGTCGCGCCGCGCGGCATCCACCATTGCCGGCACGCCGCAGGCGTACACCTGGTGCCCGGACAGATCGGGGAAATCCTGCATCACGGCGCGATGTACGAAGCCGGTGCGCCCGGTCCACTGGTCCTCGGGCAGGGCATCGGAGACCACCGGCACGTAGGTGACCGGCCATTGGCGGGCAAGCGCATCCATGTACAGGTCCTTCGGACGCCGCCCGCCCCAGTACAGCACCATGGGGCGCGCGATGTTTTTGCGCAGCGCGTGCTCGATCACCGACTTGATCGGCGCGAAGCCGGTGCCCGAGGCGACGAACACGATCGGCTTCTGCGAATCCTCGCGCAGGAAGAAGGTACCGAGCGGCCCTTCGAAGCGCAGGATGTCGCGCTCCTTCATCTTGCCGAAGACGTGGTCGGTGAACTGCCCGCCCGGCACGTGGCGCACGTGCAGCTGGATCAGCTCGTCGTCGTGCGGCGCGTTCGCCATGGAGAAGCTGCGCCGTGAGCCGTCCTTCAGCAGGAACTCGATGTACTGCCCGGCCAGGAACTGGAGCCGCTCGTTGGCCGGCAGCCGCAGGTAGATCGCCATCACGTCGTCGGCCAGGCGCTCGAGCTTCTGTATCCGGCAGGGCAGCAGGCGCACCTGGACGTCCTTAGCCGCGCCGATGGTGCGCGCCTCGATGACCAGGTCGGACAGGGGGCGGGCCTGGCACAGAAGCGCCTTACCTTGCTCGCGCTCCGCGTCGGTAAGGACCTTGGCCTGGTAGACGCCGAAGTCCACGCGGCCCTCGAGGATGCGCGCCTTGCAGGTGCCGCACGCGCCGTTGCGGCAGCCGTAGGGCAGGACCAGGTCCTGGCGCAGCGCGGCGGCGAGCACCGACTCGCCTTCCTGAACCTCGAAGGCATGACCGCTCGGCTGGACAGTGACCTTATGCATAAAATGGGCGAATGAAACACCGGACCGCCGGTCGAATGAGACGCCGGACCGCCGGCTTTGGCCCACCCGCTTGCGGCGCTGGAAAAGGCCCGCATTTTACATGAGCAGCCTCCTGGTATTGACCAACCTTCCTGACCGCGCGGCGGCCGAGCGGATTGCCGATACGCTGATCGGCCAGAAGCTCGCCGCCTGCGTGAACATCCTCGCCCCCTGCCGCTCGGTCTACCGGTGGAAAGGCGAAGTGCAGCACGACGAGGAGCACCCGGTGCTCATCAAGACCACCGAGGAGCGCTATGCGGCGCTGGAGCAGGCGCTGCGCGCCGCGCATCCCTATGAACTCCCGGAGATCATCGCGGTCCCAATCAAGCAGGGTTTACCGGACTATCTCGCCTGGGTCGCCGCGGAAACCAAGCCTTGAAGCGCATCGTCCTCCTCCTGTCGTGCCTGCTGCTCTCGCTGCCTGCGCTCGGCCAGCTCAAGCTGGGCGGCGGGACCGACGACCTGCTGGAGCCGGAGAAGGCGTTCCGCTTTTCCGCGCGCACGCTGGATGCCTCGACGGTGGAGGTGAGCTTCGACATCGCCGACGGCTACTACATGTACCGCGAGCGCTTCAAGTTCGCCGCCCAAGGCAATGCGCAGGTGACGCTGGGCACGCCGGAGCTGCCGCCGGGAAAAAAGCACAAGGACGAATTCTTCGGCGAGGTCGAGACCTACCGCGGCGCGGTGCGCATCCTGCTCCCGGTGCGGGGGGAAGGGCGCTTCGAGCTGAATGTCACTTCGCAGGGCTGCGCCGACGTGGGCGTGTGCTACGTGCCGATGGAGTCCGCAGCCACCTTGCGCGTGGCCGCGGACCTGCCGGCGCTGAGCGAGGCGCCTCGCCGGGTAGACGCCGTGCCGACCTTCTCCATCTTCGCGAGCGATGTGGATATCGCGCGGCTGTTCGAAGGCAACGTGCTGCTGGTGCTGGGCGGCTTCTTCGTCTTCGGCCTGCTGCTCACCTTCACCCCGTGCGTGCTGCCGATGATCCCGATCCTTTCCGGAATCATCGCCGGCGAGGGCACAAGCCTTAACCGGGCGCGCGCGCTCACGCTGTCGCTCGCCTACGTGCTGGGCATGGCGGTCGCGTACGCCGTGGCCGGCGTGGCCGCCGCGTTTTCCGGATCGCTGCTGGCCGCGGCCCTGCAGAACGCCTGGGTGCTCGGCGCCTTTGCCTTGGTGTTCGTCGTGCTCGCGCTGTCCATGTTCGGCTTCTATGAGCTGCGGCTGCCGGGCTTCCTGCACCATCGGCTGGATTCCGCGCATCGTAATCTGCGCGGCGGGCGCATCGCCTCGGTGGCGGGCATGGGCGTGCTCTCGGCGGTCATCGTGAGCCCGTGCGTGGCGGCGCCGCTCGCCGGCGCGCTGCTCTACATCTCGCAGACGCGCGACATCGCGCTGGGCGGATCGGCGCTGTTCGCCATGGCGCTCGGCATGGGGGTGCCGCTGGTCGCGGTCGGGGTGTCGGAGGGGGCGCTGCTGCCCAAAGCCGGCGCCTGGATGGAGTCGGTGCGCCGATTCTTCGGCGTGCTGCTGCTCGCGGTCGCGATCTGGGTGGTGTCCCCCGTTCTGCCCGCGGTCGCCGTGATGCTGGCGTGGGCGGCGCTTTTCATCGGCGCGGCGATGTTCCTGCGCGCGCTCGATCCGCTGCCCGACGCCGCTGCCGGCTGGTGGCGATTGTGGAAGGGCGTGGGGGTGGTTGCGCTGGTCGCCGGCGTGGCGCTGCTCGTCGGCGCGCTTGCGGGCAGCCGGGATCTGCTGCGTCCGCTGGCCGGCCTCACCTCGGGCGAAAGCAGCGCCAGGGCGGGGGCGAAACTGCCCTGGACGCGGGTCGCCTCCCTGGGGGAGCTGCAGGCGCGGCTTGCCGCCCCTGGCAAGCCCGTCATGCTCGATTTCTACGCCGACTGGTGCGTGTCGTGCAAGGAGATGGAGGCCTTTACGTTCTCCGATCCAAAAGTCCGCGCGCAGCTCGACGGCCTGCTGCTGCTGCAGGCCGACGTGACGGCGAACAGCGAGGCCGACCGCGCGCTGCTCAAGCGCTTTTCCCTGTTCGGTCCCCCCGGCATCATTTTCTTCGATGCGCAGGGACGCGAGATTCGCGGCCTGCGCGTGGTCGGCTATCAGAACGCCGAGCGCTTCCTCAAAACTCTTTCGCTCGCAACATCGCCTTAGCGGCGTCCAGCGCAAAGTAGGTAAGCACGCCGTCGGCGCCGGCCCGCTTAAAGGCAAGCAGGTTCTCCAGCACGCAGGATTCCGGCAGCCATCCCTGGTCGATCGCGCCGCGCAGCATCGAGTATTCCCCCGACACCTGGTACACGTAGGTCGGCGCCCTGAATTCGTCTTTCACGCGCCGCACGATGTCCAGGTACGGCAGCCCGGGCTTCACCATCACCATGTCGGCGCCTTCGGCAAGGTCGAGGCCCACTTCCCACAGCGCTTCGTCGGAATTGGCGGGGTCCATCTGGTAGGTCTTCTTGTCGCCTTTGCCCAGGCTCTTGGCCGAGCCGACCGCGTCGCGGAACGGTCCATAGAAGCCGGAGGCGTATTTGGCCGAGTAGGCCATGATGCGGGTATGGATGTGCCCGGCCTTCTCCAGCGCCGCACGGATGCGCCCGATGCGGCCATCCATCATGTCGGAGGGCGCTACGATGTCCACGCCGGCGCGCGCCTGGACGAGCGCCTGCTTCACCAGCACCTCCAGCGTGGCGTCGTTGACGATGTAGCCGGTCGGATCGACTACGCCGTCCTGCCCATGCGTGGTATAGGGATCGAGCGCGACGTCGGTCATCACCCCGAGCTCGGGGAAGCGCTTCTTCAGCGCCGCGGCGGCGCGGGGCACGAGTCCTTTCGCGTTGAATGCCTCCCGGCCGTCGGCGGTTTTCAGGCTGGGCTCGATGGCGGGAAACAGGGCGAGGGCCGGAATGCGCAGCTTCAGGCACTGCTCCGCAACCCCCAGCAGCTTATCGACGGTCAAGCGCTCCACGCCCGGCATGGAAGCCACGCGCTCGGTGCGGGCTTTGCCGTCGATGACGAACACGGGGTAGATCAAATCCGCGGCGCTCAAGACGTGCTCACGCATCAGGCGGCGCGAGAAATCGTCGCGCCGCATGCGGCGCAGGAAACTGGCCGTAAACCTTCATCGCTGATTCTTGGGAGTTTTTTGCCGGGGGAACTTTGGCCGGGCGTACGCATCTTACCTTCAGACGATGTTTATCGTCTCCCGCTTCTCCTCCCTGAGCGGGTGCCTTAACCCAAAGTTAAGGCGTTTTACCCCCGGTTTACATCCCCTTTACCGGGGGTTTTTTATTCCAGCGGCCTGCGGAGCCGGCATCTCGAGCCAGCGCTCCAGCAGGCAGCGACATTCGTCGACGCCTTGTCGCGTAACGCTCGAGAAAAGCATGACCTCGCCCGCTAGGGCGGATTGCATTTCCTTCAGCGTGGCGGCCTGCTGCGGGCGCGTGAGCTTGTCGGCCTTGGACAGCAGCACCAGCAGAGGCCGCTCTGCGAGGAACGCGATGAGCTGGGCGTCCAGCGGCGTAAGCGGATGACGAGCGTCCATGATGACGACGACTCCCACGAGTGTGTCGCGCGCGGCGATGTAATCGCCGACCAGCGTCTGCCATTGCGCGCGCACCGCTTTCGGCACGCGCGCAAATCCATATCCGGGCAGGTCGACAAGCCGCGCCGTGTCGCCCAGCGCGAAAAAGTTGAGCGTCTGCGTGCGCCCGGGCGTTTTGCTGGTGAAAGCAAGGCGCTTGCGGCCGAGCAGGGCATTGATGGCGCTCGACTTGCCCACGTTCGAGCGGCCGGCGAAGGCGATCTCGGGCGGCCCGGGCGGCGGCCGGTCCGCGGCGCTGCCGCTGGAGGCGAGAAAGGTGGCCTGCGAAAAGGGGTTCATCGATGCCGAAAGTCGGGAATTCTAATAAAATCGCGCCTTTCGCCGGGATCAGGGGAAACAATTGCTTCGAGCATTGGCGCTTTGCACGTTGGCCGTTGCTGCCGGTGGCGTGCAGGCTCAGGACGCCGCGAAGGCGCAGCAGATTGCCGGCCAGGTATGCGCCGCCTGCCACGCTGCGGACGGCAACAGCGTCGCGGCTGCTAATCCCAAGATTGCCGGCCAGATTCCGGAATACCTGCACAAGCAGCTTGCCGACTTCAAAGGTCAGGGCGGCAAGAAGCCGTTGCGGGAGAGCGCCATCATGACGCCCATGGTGGCCAATCTGTCGGACGCGGACATGAAGAACCTCGCCGCTTACTACTCCGGCCAGCAGGTCAAGCCGGCACCTGCCTCCGACAAGGATCTGGCGGCGCTCGGACAGAAGCTATGGCGCGGCGGCAACGCTGCGACCGGCGTGCCCGCGTGCGCCGGTTGCCACGGCCCGGCCGGCGCCGGCATTCCGGCGCAGTATCCGCGGCTGTCGGGCCAGTTCTCCGAGTACATTGCGGCGCAGCTGCGGCTGTTTCGCGACGGCGCGCGCGCCAACGACCCGAATGGCATGATGCGCGGCGTGGCGGCACGCATGAGCGAGCGCGAGATCCGCGCGGTGGCGGAATACGCGGCGGGGTTGCGCTAGGCTTCCCGCGAAATATTCGCCTGCCTGAGGTGTTAGCCCCAGGACATTCACCCTCAGGAGGAGCATCGTGAAGACAACCGTAATCGCCGCTGCGGCAGCCATCGCGCTCGGCGCCTTCGCAGGCGCCGCGCTCGCGCAGGCGAAGCCCGAAGTGCTGGTGAAGCAGCGCCAGGCCGCCATGACCTTGATTGGGAAGTATTTTGGCCCGCTCGGAGCCATGGCGCAGGGCAAGGCGCCTTTCAATGCCCAGACCGTGCAGCGTAACGCCGACTATCTCGCGGCGCTTTCGCAGATGCCTTGGGACGGTTTCCATGCCAGCACCGCCGGTGAGAAAAGCCGCGCCAAGCCGGAGCTGTTCAAGGAGACGCAAAAGGTCAATGAGCTCGCCGAGCGTCTCCAGAGCGAGGTGAAGCAGCTGCAGACGCTCGCCAAGGGCGGCGACGAGGCCGCGATCAAGGCGCAAATCGGCGCCGTGGGCAAGGCATGCGGCGCCTGCCACGACGCCTATCGCGAAAAGCAGTAAAGTTGCTGGATGGGCGGCACAGCAAGGGGTGGCAACACCCCTTTTTCATTTCTCGTGTTGCTGCTGCTCGCCTGCGTGGCCGGGAGCGCCGTCGCCCAGGGCGACGCGAAGCGCGGAGCTTACCTGGCGAAAGCCGGCGGCTGCCTCGGCTGCCACACTGAAGACAAGCAGGATGCGCAGCCCTACGCCGGTGGGCGCGAGCTGAAGACGCCGTTCGGCACATTCCACGGCCCGAACATCACCCCGCATCCGCAGGCGGGCCTCGGGGGCTGGAGCGAGCAGGACTTCGTGCGCGCCATGCGCAGGGGCGAACGCCCGGACGGCGCGCATTACTATCCCGCGTTTCCGTACCCGTCCTTCACCAAGGTTTCCGATCAGGACCTGCGCGATCTGTGGGCCTACTTGCGCAGCGTCCCGCAAAGCGATCGCATGAGCCGTCCGCACCAGCTCGATTTGCCGTTCCGCTGGCGCTGGCTGGTATGGGGATGGAAGCTGCTGTTTTTCTCGCCCGGCGCCTTCGTCCCCGATCCGGCGAAAAGCGAGGCGGTCAACCGCGGCGCCTACCTTACCAACGCTCTGGGCCACTGCGGCGAGTGCCACACGCCGCGCAACTTTCTCGGCGGGCCGAAGAAGGACCGCCACCTCGCCGGCGCCAAGGTCGGCGAAGCGACCGCGACCAATCTCACCCCGACCGGGCTGAAGGAGGTCTCCGACGACTATCTGCGTGAAGTGCTGCAGACCGGGCTTACCCCCGACGGCGATATCCTGTCGGAGGCCATGAATGAAGTGGTGCGTAACACGACCAGCCAGCTGACCCGGCAGGACCTGGACGCGCTCATCGCCTACTTGCGCTCGCTGCCGCCATTGCCGGACGAGCCGAAATAGCGTGGAATAGGGTTCCTTCCCGCCCTGTTCCCACCATGAACGAAGCCCAGCGCCTGGTCGACCTGATCCCGCGGCTGCGGCGCTATGCCCGCGCACTGGTGGGCGACCGGGCCACTGCCGATGACCTCGTGCAGGACACCCTCGAGCGCGCATGGGCCAAGCTCCACCTCTACCGCCGCGGGACCGATCTGCGGGCGTGGCTTTTCACCGTCATGCACAACGTACACGTCAACCGGGTGCGCGCCGCGCGTCCCACCGACATGCTCGAGGACGAGATGCCCGAGCTCGCGCAGCGCGCCTCGCAGGGCGATGCGCTGCTGGTGCGCGACCTCGATCGCGCCATCGCCCGCCTGCCCGCCGAGCAGGCCGCGGTGCTGCTGCTTGTCACGCTGGAGGAGATGAGCTACGAGGAGGTGGCGCGCACACTGGGCATTCCGATCGGCACGGTGATGTCGCGCCTGTCGCGCGCGCGCGAGAAGCTGCGCGCGCTGATGCTCGGCCAGTCGGCCGCGGCGAAGCTGAAGCTGGTGAAATGAGCGACGCGCCGATTACCGAAGCGGACCTGCAGGCCTACGCCGACGACCGGCTGGCCCCGCCGCGCCGCGCGGCCGTGGAAGCGTGGATCGCGACGCGCCCGGAAGACGCCGAACGCGTAGCGGACTACCGCCGGCTCGGCGACGCGCTGCGCGCCGCGTACGACACGGTGCTCGACGAGCCGGTGCCCGATCGCCTGCGCCAGGTGCTGCATCCGCGGCGCCTCTGGCGCCACGCGGCCGCGGCCGCATGGCTATTGGCCGGCATCGCGATCGGCACGCTCGCCGGATGGCAGCTGCACGGGCGCGCGCCGGGCGCGGCGCCTGCCGCCGACGCGGGCGCGGTAATGGCGCACCGCGCGGCGATCGCGCACGCTACCTACTCTCCGGAAGTGCGCCACCCGGTCGAGGTCGGCGCGGACCAGGAAGCGCACCTGGTGGCCTGGCTGTCCAAGCGCCTGGGCGCGCCGCTGCGCGCGCCGAAGCTCGAAACCGTCGGCTACAGCCTGGTCGGCGGGCGGCTGCTGCCCGGCGACAGCGGACCCGTCGCCCACTTCATGTACCAGTGCAATAAGGGCACGCGCGTTACCCTGTATGTGCGTACCGAGGCGGTGAACAACAACGAGACGGCCTTCCGCTACGCGAAGGAAGGCAACGTACGGGTGTTCTACTGGATCGACCGCAAGCTCGGGTACGCGCTTTCCTCGGCGGACATCAGCAAGGACGACCTGTTCAAGGTCGCCAACGCCGTCTACCAGCAGCTCAATCCTTGAAGCGGGCGAAGTCCAGCGCGGTCGAAGGACGGATATCGGCCTTCGTCACCTTGGCCATGTGCTCAAGCGCGGCGCGGTCGTCGGCTTGCGTCGCCGAGGCGATGCAGTCGCTCGGCACCACGAGGTGGAAATCGCGCATGTAGGCGTCGTGCGCGGTGAACAGCACGCAGAAATTGCCGGCGACGCCGGTGAGCACCAGGGTCTCGCAGCCGAGGTGCGCCAGCAGCACCTCCAGGGTGGTGTGCTGGAACCCCGAGTGCTTCGGCTTGAGGACGAAGTAGTCCTCCTTGCCTGGCTTCAACAGGGCGGCGATGTCCCGTCCCGGGGAGCGCAGGCAGTGCTCGAGCACCTCGCGGAAATCCGACCGCCATTTGCCGAAGTTGTCGTTCACATAGACGACCGGCACGCCGGCGCCGTGCGCGCGCTGCTTTAAGGCAGCGATGGCGTGCGCGGTGGCGAGGGCGCGCGGCAGCATCTGCGGGGCGCCTTCGAAGTCGAAGGCGTTCACCATGTCGATGATGAGCAGCGCCACCCGGCACTCGTCCGGCGCGCTGCCGTGCAGGTCGCGCGTCTTACCGCTGGAGCGAGGCATTCAATGCCGCGGCGAGCGCCGCCTCCCCGCTGACCAGCGCGCTCCAGGCGAGCTCCTGGCCCTTGCGCTTTCCCTTGGGCACCAGCTTCAGGCCATCCGGCGTTATGGTCACAACGTAAGGCTGGCCGGAGATCTGGATCTCCCGCTTCAGCGGCTTTTCGAGCTTTGTAGCCATAGGCGATGAAATAGTTGGACGAGCGCCGGCATCTGGTAGTTCGCGTTCAGGCCGCTCGGGCTAGGCAGAACCCAGACCGCGGCGCCGTGGAATGGCTCGGGCTGCGGCCCGGGCACGGCGTCTGCCCGGGAAAACGCGTGCCGGTAAGCGCCCACGCCGAGGAAGGCCACGAAGCGCGGCCGGTAGCGGCGCACCTTGAGGGAAAGGCGTCTTCGTCCGGCGACGAACTCCGCCGGCGCGAGCTCGTCCGCGCTGGCGGTGGCGCGCGCCACCAGGTTGGTCAGGCCATAGCCCGCCTGCAGGAGCAGCGCCTTTTCCGACGGGTGCAGCAGGCGGGGCGTGAAGCCGGCGAGGTGCAGGGCCGGCCAGAAGCGGTTGCCGGGCCGGGCGAAGTGGTTGCCGGTGGCCGCGGAATAAAGCCCCGGGTTGATGCCGCAGAACAGCACCTTCAGGTTTGGGCCGACCACATCGCGCAGCCGCTTGCCGCGGGCGGCGAGAAGCTCGTCCGGGCTAGGCCGGACGGACGATGTAGCCGCCCGACTTCTCGTCCGGGTCAAGCCTGATCAGCCCCTTGTCGCCCGCCTCTTCCAGCAGGTCCGAGAACGCCCGGAAGCCGTAATAGGTCTCGTTGAAGCCGGGATTCCTGCGCTTGAGCGCCTGCTTCACCATCGAGCCCCAGATCCGCTCGTCCGCCCCCCGCTCGGCGACCAGCGCTTCCAGCGTGCCGAGCATCAGATCGAAGGCTTCCTGCTTCTTGTCCTGTCCGGCAGGAGCCGATTCCTTGCGCTTCTTGGCGGCGCGGCGCTTCTGCTCGTCCTGGCGGACCAGGTCATCGTAGTAGATGAATTCGTCGCAGTTGTTGATCAGCAGGTCGGAGCTGGAGTTCTTCACGCCGACGCCGATCACGGTTTTCGCGTTTTCGCGCAGCTTCGAAACCAGCGGCGAGAAGTCCGAGTCGCCGCTCACGATAACGAAGGTGTCGACGTGCGACTTGGTGTAGCACAGGTCCAGGGCGTCGACCACCATGCGGATGTCGGCCGAGTTCTTGCCCGACTGGCGCACATGCGGAATCTCGATCAGCTCGAAGGACGCCGAGTGCATGTCGGCCTTGAATTCCTTGTAGCGCTCCCAGTCGCAATAGGCCTTCTTCACCACGATGGAACCCTTGGCCAGCAGCCGCTCGAGCACCTTCTCCATGTCGAACTGGGCGTACTTTGCCTCGCGCACGCCGAGCGCGATGTTCTCGAAGTCGCAAAAGACGGCGAGGCTTGCCTCGGAGTTGGCCATGTCACCTTTCATCGTGGGGGGCTTGCGGCGCATGCACGGCGGCGGCGCCGGAATGGCGCAGTACGCGGCGCCGCTCGCGCCAGTTCTCGAGCAGCGAGTAGGCCGCCGGCACGACCACCAGCGTGAGCAGGGTCGAGGTGATCATGCCGCCGATGACCGCGATCGCCAGCGGCGCGTTGGTTTCGGCGCCGGCGCCCAGGCCGATGGCCGCGGGGGCCAGCGCCAGGATCAGCGTGAGCGAGGTCATCAGCACCGGGCGCATGCGGATCGGGCAGGCGTCGGAGAGCGCCGCATCGACGCTCATGCCCTGCGCGCGGCGCTGGTTGGTGAGGTCCACGAGCAGAATGGAGTTTTTCGCCACCAGCCCGACCAGCAGGACCAGCCCGATCATCGAGAAGATGTTCAGGCTCTGCCCGGCGATCCACAGGGCGATCACCCCGCCGACCACGGCGAGCGGCACCGCCGTCATCACGAGCAACGGCTGCAGAAAGCTGTTGAACTGGCTGGCAAGCACCATGTACAGCAGCACGATGGCGAGGATCACCGTGAAGGTGGCGGCGCTGACGGTTTTCTCCAGCTGCTCGGCCTCGCCGGTGAAGGTCACGCTATAGCCGATCGGCAGCGTGGCGTCGGCAACCTCGCGCACCCGCTGCACCGCGGCGCCCAGCGGCAGCGTCGGCGTCGCGAAAAAGCTGGCGGCATACTGCAGGTCGAAGCGCGAGATCACCGCCGGACCGATGGTCTCGCGGAAGCGCGCGACGTTGTCCAGGCGCACGAGCTGCCCGTTGCGGTTGCGCAAATAGATCTTGCTGAGGTCGGCCTGCTGCTGGAACTCGCCTTCCTTGGCCTTCACGCGCACGTCGTAGCGCTCGCCGTCGCCCGGCTGGTCGTTGTACTTGGCGATGTCGATGCCGCCGGTAAGCATGTTCACCGCCAGCGCGACGTCCGAAGAGGTGAGCCCGAGCGCCGCGGTACGCACGCGGTCGGGCTCGAGCACCAGCTGGGGCAGGTCGAGCTGCAGGTCGGTGTCCATGCGGCCGATGGCGGGGTCGGCCTGCAGCTGCTCCTGCAGCTCGGCGGCGACGCGGCCCATCTCTGGCAGGCTGGGGCCGCGCACCACGAACTGCAGCGGTTCGCTGCGTTGCCGCGGCGCCAGTCCCGGAGCGCGCGGGAACGCGCGCACCCCGGCGATCTGCGCGAGATCCCGGCGCAGCAGTTCGAGCAGCTCCTGCTGCGAGCGCTCGCGCTCCGCGCGCGGCTTCATGCGCACGATGAGCGTCGCCTGGCTGACCTGGGCCGCCGACCCCAGCCCGATCACGCCGTAGATGGTCTCGATCTCCGGATAGCGCGCCACCCGCTGCTCCGCCTCGGTGAGCTTGCGCTCCATGTAGTGGATGGACGACCCGGCAGGGGCGCGCATGCTGACGAAGAACTTGCCTTCGTCCTGCTGGGGGGCCAGCTCGATCGGCAGCGCGGCGAAAAAATACAGCGAGGAGGCGAACACCAGCAATGCCGACAGCGCGACGCTCCAGCGGTAAGCGAGGGCCCACGCGAGGCTACGGCGATAGACGCTTTCCATGCCCTTGAAGAAGCGCTCCAGCACCCAGTACACGCGGCCGTGCTTCTCGGTCACCTCGAGATAGCGCGAGCACAGCATCGGGGTGAGCGTGAGCGACACGAACAGGGACACCAGCACGCCGAAGGTGACCACTACGGCGAACGAGCGCAGGAACTGCCCGAGGATGCCGGAGACGAAGATCACCGGCGCGAAGATCGCCGCCAGCGAGAAGCTCGCCGCGATCACCGCGAAGGTGACCTCCCGACTGCCGCTGACGGCGGCCTTGATCCGGTCCGGCTCGAGGTGCTCGCGGTGCCGGAATATGTTCTCCAGCACCACGATGGCATCGTCGACGACCACGCCGATGAGCAGCAGCAGCGCCAGCAGCGTCACCGAGTTGAACGTGTAGCCGAAGAAGTACATCACCGCGATGGAGCCGAACAGCGATACCGGGATGGAGGTGGCGATGATCAGCGTGGAGCGGAAGCTCTTCAGGAACAGCCACACGACGAGCGCGGCGAGCAGGGTGCCCTCGACCAGGTGGCTTTTCAGCGAATCCACCATCTCGCCGATGAACAGCGCGTCGTTCTGGATCGGCACCAGCTCCAGCCCCGGCGGCAGCTGCGGCCGGATCTCCTGCTCCAGGCGC
>DATACE010000132.1:0-5550 GCA_036259215.1 Burkholderiales bacterium
TTCACCGATCTGGTCGATGACTTCTTCAAGGGCTTCCTGGTCCGCCCGCTGTCCTATGAAAACGGCCGTGAAGCGCTGCCGCGCATGAAGGTCGACGTGGCCGAGAAGAATGGCGCCTACGCCGTCACGGCCGAGCTGCCCGGCGTGAAGAAGGAGGACATCCAGGTGAGCATCGACGGCGCGCAGGTGACGCTCGCCGCCGAAGTGAAGCGCGAGCGCGAAGCCTCGCAGGACGAGCGCGTGCTGCACACCGAGCGCGTCTACGGCAAGCTCAGCCGCAGCTTCACCCTGCCGCAGGAGCTGGACGAGGCCAAGGCCGAAGCGCGGTTCAAGGACGGCGTGCTCGAGCTCACGCTGCCGAAGAAGGCGGCGGCGCAGCGCAAGCAGATCTCGATCCAGTAAGTTTCTTTGTAGAATGGGGGCGCGCATGAACGCCCCCCTCATTTCCCCTTCCGGCCACAGCCCGCAGGCGGCCGAGAAAGCGAGGATCCTCGGCGAGGCGCTGCCTTACATCCAGCGCTTCCACGGCAAGACCATCGTGGTGAAATTCGGCGGCAACGCCATGGCCGACGAGGCGCTCAAGGCGAGCTTCGCGCGCGACGTGGTGCTGCTGAAGCTGGTCGGCATGAACCCCGTGGTGGTGCACGGCGGCGGGCCGCAGATCGAGGAGATGCTGGCGCGCCTGGGCAAGAAGGGCGAGTTCGTGCAGGGCATGCGGGTCACCGACCGCGAGACCATGGACGTGGTGGAGATGGTGCTCGGCGGCCAGGTCAACAAGGAAGTCGTGGAGCTCATCAACCAGGCGGGCGGCAAGGCGGTGGGGCTCACCGGCCAGGACGGCGCCTTCATCCGGGCGAAGAAGATGCTCCTGCCGTCGAAGGACAACGCCAGGGTGGACATCGGCCAGGTCGGCGATATCGACACCATCGATCCGGCGGTGATCGGCGCGCTGGAGCAGGCGGGCTTCATTCCCGTGGTGGCGCCGATCGGCACCGGCGCCGACGGCACCACGTACAACATCAACGCCGACCTGGTCGCCGGCAAGCTCGCCGAAGTGCTGCGCGCCGAGAAGCTGGTGGTGCTCACCAATACTCCAGGCGTGCTCGACAAGGACGGCAAGCTGCTCACCGGCCTCACGCCGCGCAAGATAGACGACCTGGTGGCGAAAGGCGTGATCTCGGGCGGCATGCTGCCCAAGATCGGCTCGGCGCTCGACGCGGCGCGCAACGGCGTGCGCAGCGTGCACATCATCGACGGGCGCGTGCCCAACGCGCTGCTGCTCGAAGTCCTGACCGACCAGGGCGTCGGCACCCTGATCAAAAGCAAGTAGCTGTGAGGATCGCACGCCTGGCGCCTTCCAGGCGCGTGTGGATCTTCGACCTCGACAACACGCTGCATGACGCCACCGCGGCGATCTTTCCGGCGATGCACGTGCAGATCAACGACTTCCTCAAGCGCCAGTTCGACCTCGACGACGAGGGCGCCAACCGGATGCGGCGCGACTTCTGGCTGCGCTACGGCACGACGCTCAACGGGCTGATGCGCCACTACGGCACCGACCCGAGGCGCTTCCTCGCCGAGACGCACGTGTTCCCCGAGCTCGCCGACATCGTGGTGCACGAGAACGCGCTGAAGCATGCGCTCGAACGCCTCGGCGGCATGAAGCTGGTGTTTTCCAACGCGCCGCGCCAGTACGTCCGGGGCGTGCTGCGCGCCATCGGCCTCGCGCGCTACTTCGACGGCGTCTTTTCGATCGAGGACGCGCGCTACCGCGGCAAGCCGGCGCTGCACGGCTTCCACGTGTTGCTGCGCAAGCACAACCTGGACCCCCACCGCTGCGCCCTGGTCGACGACATCCTGGAGAACCTGCGCACGGCACATCGCCTTGGGATGTCAACGGTTTGGGTGAGCCGCAGCCGGCGGCGCGTGCCTTTCGTCGATCTGCGCGTGTCTTCGGTCATCGGGCTTCCCCGCCTAGTTTTCCGTTTCGGCTGAAGTTAAGATTCACTTCAGTCATGCCGCGCGCAAAAGGCGAACGCAGGCTCGAGATCCTGAAAGCACTCGCGCAAATGCTCGAGGCGCCGAAATGGGAGCGCATCACCACCGCCGCGCTCGCCGAGCGGCTGGAGGTGTCCGAGGCCGCGCTCTACCGGCACTTCGCCTCGAAGGCGCAGATGTACGAGGGCCTGATCGAGTTCATCGAGAGCTCGGTGTTCACGCTCGCCAACCGCATCACCGAGGACGAGTCCGACGGCGTGCGCCAGGCCGAGAAGCTGATCGAGATGCTGCTCGCCTTTGCCGAGAAGAATCCCGGCATGGTGCGCGTGATGACCGGGGACGCCCTGGTGGGCGAGCACGAGCGCCTGCAGGCGCGCATGAACCAGTTCTTCGACCGCTTTGAAGCCACGCTGAAGCAGTCGCTGCGCGCCGGCGCCGACGGCGACGCCGCCGGCCGCGCTGCCACGCTGCTGCGCTACGCCATCGGCTGCCTGCACCAGTATGCGAAGAGCGGCTTCGCCAGGAAGCCGATCGAGAGTTTCACCGCGCAGCGGCGCTATCTGACGATGTAGCGCAAACCGTGCACGCGGGATCTTTCATGACCCGCACCGTGCGCCAGTCGGCCTTCCTGGCATCGAGCAGCAGCAGCCTGCCGCTCAGCGATTCGCCGATGCCCGCGAGGAGCTTCAGCGCCTCCATCGCCTGCGTGGCGCCGACGATGCCGGTGAGCGGGGCGAATACGCCCATCACCGAGCACTGGACTTCCTCCACCTCGCCCTCCTCGGGGAAGAGGCAGGCGTAGCAGGGCGAGCCGGGCTGGCGCAGGTCGAACACCATCACCTGACCGTCGAAGCGGATCGCCGCGCCCGAGACGAGCGGCTTGCGATGCTCCACGCAGGCGCGGTTCAGCAAATGGCGCGTGGCGAAGTTGTCGCTGCAGTCGAGCACCAGGTCGGCTTGGGCGACCAGCGCTCGCGCATCCGCCGCCTGCAGCCTTTTTTGCAACGCAAGGACTTCGACCTCGGGATTCAGCGCGTTCAGGGTGCTGCGCGCGGCTTCGACCTTGGGGATGCCGACCGCCTCGGCGCGGTACAGGATCTGGCGCTGCAGATTGGTAAGGTCGACCTGGTCGGAATCGGCGAGGGTGAGCCGGCCGAGGCCGGCGGCGGCGAGGTAGAGCGAGGCGGGGCAACCCAGGCCGCCGGCTCCGACGATCAGCGCGCGCGAGCGCTGCAGCCGCTCCTGGCCTTCGACCCCGAACTCGGGGAGGAGGATGTGGCGGCTGTAGCGGAGGAGCTGCGCGTCGTTCAGTTAGTCGGCGTTGCGGCGGGCTTGGCGGCCGCCACCGTGGGGGAAACGTTCTTCACCGGCTCGCCCTTGAGGTGGGCGATCGCCTGCTGCAGCTGGAAGTCGTCCTTCGAGCCCAGCTCGGCCGGCTTCGCATCGCTGGTGCCGGGTTGCGGCGCGGGCTTGGCGCGCGGCGACGCAGGCTCCTTCTTCTCTTCCTCCGGCCGGGTGCCGTTGAGAAGATGGCGCGTAAGGTCGGCCTCGCGCACCCGCGTGAGCGTGTCGGTCGGGTCCTCGACCAGGATGTCGGGCTTGATGCCCAGCGCCTGGATGGAGCGCCCGCCGGGCGTGAAGTAGCGCGCGGTGGTGAGCTTGATGGCGGTGTTGTTGCCCAGCGGCATGATGGTCTGCACCGAGCCCTTGCCGAAGGTCTGGGTGCCGATCACCGTGGCGCGCTTGTGGTCCTGCAGCGCGCCGGCCACGATCTCCGAGGCCGAAGCCGACCCGCCGTTCACCAGTACCACCATGGGGATGCTCTTCGCCGCGGCGGGGAGCTGCTTCAGCACGTCCTCGCCCCGGCTGCTGCGCGAATAGTCGTCGGGCGTGGCGAAAAACTTCTTCTTCGCGTCCTCGGCGCGCCCGTCGGTCGAGACGATCAGCGACTTCGACGGCAGGAAGGCCGACGAAATGGCGACCGCGCCGTGCAGCAGGCCGCCCGGGTCGTTGCGCAGGTCGAGCACCAGGCCCTTGAGGTTCGGGTTCTGCTTGAACATCTGGCCCAGGTGCTTCACCAGGTGCTCGGTGGTCGATTCCTGGAACTGCGACACGCGCACCCAGCCGTAGCCGGGCTCGATGATCTTCGATTTCACGCTTTGCACGCGGATGATGGCGCGGGTGAGCGTCACGATGACCGGTGCGCTTTCGCCCTTGCGCGAGATGGTGAGCGTGATGGTGGTGTTCGGCTTGCCGCGCATGCGCTTCACCGCATCGTTCAGCGTCATGCCCTTTACCGGCGTCTCGTCGAGCTTGATGATGAGATCGTTCGGCTTGATGCCGGCCTTGTAGGCCGGCGTATCCTCGATCGGCGAGATCACCTTGACATAGCCGTCTTCCATGCCGACCTCGATGCCGAGGCCGCCGAACTGGCCCTGCGTGCCGACCTGCAGCTCGCGGAAGGCCTCCTGGTCGAGGTAGGCCGAGTGCGGGTCGAGCCCCGTGAGCATGCCGTTGATGGCCTCGGTGATGAGCTTCTTGTCCTCTACCGGCTCGACGTAGTTGGTCTTGATCGCGCCGAACACCTCGGTGAAGGCGCGCAGTTCCTCGATGGGCAGCGAGCTGCGGCCGGCGCGCTCGGCGATCGCCTGGAAGTTCAGGCTGATGAGCACGCCCGCCACGGCGCCGAGAGCGATGAGTCCGATGTTGCGAAGCTTTTGCATGGTAGGGGCGCCGTTTATTTCAGCTTGACCCACCGCAGCGGGTCGAATGCGCGGCCAAGATGCCGCAGTTCAAAGTATAGCCCTGTTTCCTCGTTGCCACCGCTTGCGCCGGTGGTCGCGATGGCCTCGCCCGGCGCGACGATATCGCCCACCTGCTTGAGCAGCGCCTCGTTGTTCGCATAGATCGAAAGATAGGCCTCGCCATGGTCCAGGATGAGCAGGTTGCCGAAGCCGCGCATCCAATCGGCGTAGACCACCTGCCCGGAAGCCACGGCGCGCACCGGCCGACCTTCGGGCGCCCGGATGAATACGCCTTTCGCCTCCGTCCCCGCCGCCCCCTTTGGAGCCCCGAAGCGCCCGCCGAGTTCCCCCCGCACCGGCAGGCTCAGCCTGCCGCGCAGCGTGGAAAATGCCGCGCCGGCAGGCACGGGCGTGGCGAGCACCCGGCCGAGCTCTTCGACCAGCCGCGCAAGGCGCGCCTCGTCGGCCCGCAGCACTTTGATTTCGCTGCGACTCTTGCGAACCTCGACGGCCACCCGCGCGAGCACCCGGCGCCGCTCGCGGCGCTCGACGAGGATGGTTTCACGATCGGCGCGGCTCGCCTGCTCGAGCGAGCGCAGGCGCTCGCGCCTGGCCTGTGCCTCGGCCGCCAGCCGCTCGGCTTCGGCGAGGCCCGCCCGGTATTCGTCGAGCATCGATGCCGACGCGCGCGTGACGTAGGTGACGTAGTGCAAGATGCGCGACACCGCCGCCGGGTGCTCGCCGGACAGCGCAACGCGCAGCGCGTCGGGCGCGCCGCCGGCGTGGCGCGCGGCAAGCATGCGTCCGA
>DATACE010000133.1:0-11842 GCA_036259215.1 Burkholderiales bacterium
GCCGGCCGCAAGCGTCTTTTCCACAATCCACTCCGGGACCAGGCGCTCGCCCGCCTCCAGTCCGAAGATGAGCGCGTAGAAAATGATGCCGGCGGCGGCCATCACCCCTGCCTGGAAGCCCCCGCCCGGGCCGAAATCGCCATGGAACTGCACGTACAGGGCGAAGACGATCATGAAGGGCACCATGAGCTTCGCGATCACTCGGAGAATGATGTCGTTCTTCACGGCTTCGTGCCCTTCGACCTGCGCCGGCGCAGCAAGGCGATGACCCCGATGCCGCCGGTAAAGACCACCACGGTCTCGCCGAACGTATCGAAGCCGCGGTAGCTCGCGAGCACTGCGGTGACGATATTGGGCACGCCGGTCTCCTTGGGACCCTCCTGGATATAGCGCGGCACGACATGAGTGTGGATCGGCGCCTGCGGATCCGAGAACGCGGGCAGGTCCCAGGTGCCGTAGACAAGCGCTCCACCGACGGCGAGCGCAAGGGCGAGCGGTAGAAGCGGCCGATGCAGGCCCTTCGCCTCCTGGCTGCCCGTCAGGTACAGCGCGCCAAGCAGCAGCACGGTCGACACGCCGGCGCCGACCGCGGCCTCGGTCATCGCCACGTCCACCGCGTCGAGGGCGACCAGCACCGTGGCCATCAGGAAGCTGTAAATGCCGAACAGCACCACCACGGAGAAGAGGTTGCGCTGCAGCGCCATGGCGAGCACGGTGGCTGCCATCGCCGTGAGCAACACGTTGATGATTAGCGCTTCGATGGTTCGCCCTCCTTATGGAGAAGCGGCTCCAGCCCGCGGCCCATTGCCGCGCGCACCAGCGCGTGCGCGGCCGACGGGCTGGTAAAGAAGATGAGCAGGCCGATAATGACCAGCTTCGCCGTTACCAGCGTCCAGCCGGCCTGCAGCATGAGCCCGAGCAATATCAACCCGGCGCCGAGCGTATCGGTGACGCTCGCCGCATGCATGCGCGTGTACAGGTCCGGCATGCGCACAAGGCCGATGCCGCCCACGACGCAGAAGAACGCGCCGACCACGAGCAGGCCCCAGCTTGCGATGTCGAGCGCGCCGCTCATGCGCCCAGATTCCCGTAGCGGAAGAACTTCAGCACGGCGATGGTGCCCACCACGTTGAGCAGGCCATAGACGATGGCGAGATCGAGAAAATCCGGCCGCCCGGTAAGGAAGCCGATGACCGATAGAAGCAGCACGGCGACGGTGCCGAGGGTGTTCATGGCGAGCACGCGATCGAACACCGTGGGACCCAGCACGGCACGCAGCAGCGCAAGCACGATGGTGACGAGGAGGGCGACGGCCGCGACGGCGAACACTAGGCGTCTGCCTCCAGTCGACGCACCCGCCGATCCATCTCGCTGCCCTCCAGAGCCTCGGCGCCCTGGCGGGTGAGCGCGTGCACCAGGAACTCCTGGCGGTCCGCCTCGACCGTGATGGTTCCCGGCGTGAGAGTAATGGAATTGGCGTGCGTCACGAGGCCGACGGTGCTCGTCTGCGTCGGCTTGAAGCGCTTCAGGGTCGGGCTGATCGGCAGTCGCGGATGCAGGATGATCTTGGTCACCTGCCAGGACGAAAGCGCGATTTCCTTGACCAGCCAAGGCCAGTAAGTGAACGTGGCGCGCGTAAAGTGCAGCGGGTGGCCCTCGCGGTCGGCAATCTCCATGCGCCAGGCAAGCCAGGCGACGCCGAGCACGCACACTACGCCCGCGCCGACCAGGAACGCCGTAAAGTAGCCGGAGAGCACCAGCCAGAACAACAGCAGGCTGACGACAAGGCTCAGCCCTTGCAGCGCAGCTTCGCGGTTCATGTCCCCCTCTTGGAACTCGCGCGATTATCACCGAATTTCGCGCTGCTACAATTTTTCAGTGCGATACATCCTCGCCCTGGACCAGGGCACCACCAGCTCGCGGGCCATCCTGTTCGACCGCGAAGGCGGCGCGGCGGCCCTGGGGCAGCGCGAGTTCCGGCAGATCTTCCCCCAGCCGGGCTGGGTGGAGCACGACCCGCGCGAGATTCTCGCCACGCAGCGCGAGGTGGCGCGCCAGGCGCTGCACGGCGTCGAGGCGCAGGACGTGATGGCCATCGGCATCACCAACCAGCGCGAGACCACGATCGTGTGGGACCGCCAGAGCGGCGAGCCGATCCACAATGCCATCGTCTGGCAGGACCGCCGCACCACCGAGCTGTGCGCCCGGCTCAAGGCGGACGGGGCGCAAACGCAGATCCGCGAAAAAACCGGGCTGGTGATCGACCCGTATTTCAGCGGCACCAAGATCGCCTGGCTGCTCGACCAGATCCCCGGGGCACGCGCGCGCGCCGAGCGCGGCGAGCTCGCCTTCGGCACCGTGGATACCTGGCTCATCTGGCACCTCACCGGCAACCGCACGCACGTCACCGACGTCAGCAACGCCTCGCGCACCCTGCTTTTCAACATCCACACGCACGACTGGGACGACGAGCTGCTGCGCCTGCTGCGCGTGCCGCGCGCCCTGTTACCCGACGTGCATCCTTCCGCGCACGCCTTCGGCATGGTGCCGGCGGCCGTGTTCGGCGAGCCGCTGGTGATTGGCGGAGTGGCCGGCGACCAGCAGGCGGCGATGTTCGGCCAGGGCTGCCACGCCCCGGGCATGGCAAAGAACACCTACGGCACCGGCTGCTTCATGCTGCTGCACACCGGCGGCGAGGTGGTGCAGTCGCAACACGGCCTGGTCAGCACGCCGTGCGCGCATATCGGCGCCAAGGAATACGCGCTCGAAGGCAGCGTGTTCGTCGGCGGCGCGGTGGTGCAATGGCTGCGCGACGAGCTGGGCTTCTTCTCGTCCTCGTCGGACATCGAGGCGCTCGCCAACAGCGTGCTCGATGCCGGCGACGTGTTCGTGGTGCCGGCCTTCACCGGCCTGGGCGCGCCGCACTGGGACGCGCAGGCGCGCGGCGCCGTCGTCGGGCTGACGCGGGGCAGCTCCAGGGCGCACATTGCCCGCGCGGCGCTCGAGTCGATCGCCTACCAGAGCGCCGAAGTGCTGCGCGCCATGCAGAAGGATGCCGGCCAGGCGCTCGCCGAGCTGCGCGTGGACGGCGGGGCGACCGCGAACGATTTCCTGATGCAGTTCCAGGCCGACCTGCTGGGCGTGCCGGTGGTGCGGCCCAGGATCCTTGAGACCACCGCCCTGGGGGCCGCCTACCTCGCCGGCCTCACCGTAAACCTGTGGCGCTCGCGCGAAGAAGTGGCGCGCCAGTGGCAGGCCGAACGGCGCTTCGAGCCGCGCATGGCGCCTGCCGAGCGCGAAGCGCGCATGGCACGCTGGCAAGAGGCGGTCGCGCGCTCGCGCGGCTGGGCCGCCGCGGGGTCCTGAGCCATCCGAAGCAGCCACGGCAGTCGACGCCGAGCCCGAATGCCTGTATAAGGGTACAGTAGCCGAAACGGTTCTCCCCCTGCCTACTGATCGGTCCGCCAAGGCCCCAAGCCTTTTCCGGGCCCTTCCTGGCGCTTTGCCTTTCAAGGATGCACTCATGGACCAGCGCAAGCGTTGGCGCACGCAGGAGCAGGATCTGGTGGCGCGCTGGAACACCGCGGTCGCCCGGCAAAAGGACGTGCTTGCCGAGATCGCCCTGGCGGGCGGCGCCGCCGCGAGCGAGGCGCTGCGGCTCAAGGCGAGCAGCGCGCGCGCCGAGATCGACGCCATCCGGCGCCAGGTGGCGCGCCTTAAGGTCGAATTCAACTCAGGAAAAAGGTACTAGCCATGCGCATCGCAGAACGCGGTCGGGTCGCCAAGTGGACCAAGGAGCAGATCGACCGGCTGAGCACCCCCGAGCTGCGCGCGCTGCTGGAGAACGCCAAGCGGCTGCACGAGCCCGAAGTTGCCGCGCTGTGCAACGAGCTTCTCGATGCCCGCCCGCGCGGCCATGCGCCGAAAAAGCGCGCCGTCAAAGCGAAATGAGGGCCAAATGAGCATTCCGACCATCGCGGCGCGCCGCTTCACCATCGGCAAGTACGACATCATCGCGACGCCGATTCCGCATTCCGCCCACATGCTGAGGTACACGGTGCTGGTGGACGGCAAGCGCATCGGCGCCATGGCCAGCATGCCCAGCGAGTCCGATTGCCGCTTTCTGGAGAGCCCGCCGGTCGTGCCCCCGCTGGTGCCGTGGCAATCCACTTACCGTCCCGGCCGGCCCAAGAAGGGCGCGCCGCCCCGCGCGCCCGCCGAGGCCGCGCCTGCCCCGCGCGAAGAGCTCCCCTACGGCATGGCGCTGCCCAGCGCGGGGGACGAGCGCTAGCCCGGGCGTTTGCCTACTCGGCCTTCGCTCCGGAGGCCTTCACCACGCGTTGCCAGCGCTCATAGTCCGCGCGGTTCCTCCGCACCCGCCGGCGAAGGCGCCTGGCCGACTCCTCAGGGCAGTCCGATGACGGGGGCGTCCTTCGGATAGCTTATCGTGTAGCCGGCTGCGAACTTGAGCGTTTCGCCGGGCGCAAGCGATTGCTCCCAGGCCACGACCCCGCGCCGGCGCTCCCAATCGCGCACCTTGGGCTGCGGCTCGAACGCCGCCTCGACAGAAATGTCGTCCGACACGGCTACCGGCGCCGCCTCCAGCACCAGCAGCTCCACCGGCAGCTTGTGCCGGCTGGTCACCGTGTACAGGTCGGCGATCTCGCGCTCGGCGCGCTGGCCGATGATGCCGCCCGTGCCGCTGCGGTTCTGCGTGCGGTGCACCGCCACCTGCACCCGGTCGTCGCGCCCGAACGGCAGCACCAGGCGCTCCTTCGCCTGCGGCTGCCAGAAGGTCGAGCCGATGTAGCTGCCGTCGCGGTAGAGCTGCAGGTCGCCGGGAATCCAGACCCCCTCGGGCAGCGCCGCTTCGGCGGTGACCATGGCGCCGGTGTCGCGCCGCGGTACGACGCGGATGCGCTGCTGCACGGGCACCGATTCCCGGGCGAGCGACACCGTGACCTGGCGGCCGTCCGAGACCAGGTCCACGCTGCCGGGCACTTCGAACTCGGTCGCGTAAGGGGTCTGGAGTTGCTCGGAGCCCTGGAGCTGCTCGGCCTTCGCCGGCGCCGCCGCGTCACGCATTTCTCGCGCCACGGCGCGCGCCGCCGGAACGGCCGGCGGCCGGACCACGAGCTGCCAGGGCTGCGGATCGACCACCTGTGTCGGGCTCGGCCGGCCCGTAGACAGGCGCAGGCGCACGCCGTTCCAATCCTCGCCGGTGCGCTGGGTTACCAGCGCCTGGCGTTCGAGCTCGACGCGCGACGCGGAGGAATCGAGTGCCGCCCGGTACACCGGCTTCCACCCGGCGTTCGGCACCTGGTAGCTCGCCCGCACCTCGCCCGCGCGCGACGCGCTGTAGCTGACGGTCAGCGTCCGCACGTCGCGCGCTCCGCTTTTGAGCCGCGCGAGATCGCGCTCGAGCGCCGCGAGGTCCTTCTCGATTCCGCGCTTCTTTATTCTCGCCTGGTGGATGATCCTGTATGAATCGCCCGCTCCGCCTCGCATCGCTTCAACCACCCCAGCAATCGCCCCGGGCTCCACGACGAGGGGCTTGCCGCCGGAAGGGCGTGCCGTGAGTGAAGCGAGATAGTCGCGCACCAGCTCGGCGCTTTTCACCTCGCCTTCCAGCGCCGCCACCGCGTCGCGCAGCGCCAGGATCTGCGCCTCGAGCTGCGCCTCCCGGGCGCTCATCGCCTCGGCGCGGCCCGCGTCCCGCACCGCCACCGCGCCGATGCGGACGCCGGGATCTGCGTCCACGCGCAGCGTGCGCACATCGAAGCCCGCTGGCAACCCGGCCATCTCCAGCCGCCCGTTTCCCGGCCCGACTTGCCCCGCGCGCTCCACCGTAGCGCTCCCCGGGTACAGCACCACCGCGGTGACGCGCGCGTGCGCTGCGCCCGATAGCACGCATAGGAACACAACCCCGCCGACGATCCTTTTTTTCATGGTGGTGGCTCTCCTTGTGAGTTCCACCATTCAACGCAGCGCGGGGCGTTTCGGGTTAAGCCAGGTGCTTCGCGAAGAACGCCACGGTCCGCTGCCACGCGAGCTTGGCCGCCGCCTCCTGGTAGCGCGGCGTGGAATTATTGTGAAACCCGTGCTGGGTGCCCGGGTAGATGTGCATCTCGTGGGGCACGGCGGCGGCCTTGAGCGCCTTCTCGAAGGTTGGCCACATGGCATTGATGCGCTCGTCGTTCTCGGCGTACTGGATGAGCAGCGGCGCCTTGATCTTCGGCACGCTCGAGGTCTCCGCGGCCGCGCCGTAGAAAGGCACGCCCGCCTGGAGATCGGCGCCCATCGCGGTGGCGAGGTAGTTGGTCGTGCCGCCGCCCCAGCAAAAGCCGGTCACCCCCAGCTTGCCGGTGGAAAGCTTGTGCGCCTTTACAAAGCGCGCGCCGTTCAGCATGTCGGCGCGCAGCTTCGCCTGGTCGAGCTTCGCCTGCAGCGCCCGGCCGTCGTCGTCGTTGCCCGGATACCCGCCCAGCGGCGACAACCCGTCCGGCGCCAGCGCGAGAAAGCCGGCCAGCGCCGCGCGCCGCGCCACGTCCTCGATGTAGGGATTGAGGCCCCGGTTCTCGTGGATCACCAGCACCGCCGGCCACGGCCCCTGCCCCGCCGGCTGCACCAGGTAGCCGCGGATCTTCTCCGCATTCCCGCCGGGCGACGGGTAATCCACGTACGTCGCCTTGATCCGGCTATCCGTAAAGGACACCGTCTGCGCGCGGGCATAGTTCGGCAGCAGCCCCTGCGCGATCGCAAGACCCGCCGCGCCGAGCGCCGCGGCGCGTGTCAGGAATTCGCGCCGATCGATGCCGCCGTGGCAATACTCGTCGTAAAGGTCGAACACTTTCTGGTCGATTTCGCACTGCGTGATCATGGGGTTGTCTCCTCGGAGCGACAGTCGCACTGCATAGCAATAATGCCTTGCCGAAGCTTCGCGCGCCAAGTATCTTCGCGCCCGAGAAAGAAAGCGCGGCCCGAGCCGCAGCAGCAGAAAGAACTCTGAAAGTCTTGCGCAACGGGATTCACGGGACGGCCAGCACGGGGCCAGGCGCGCCGCCGCCGGGATTGCTCGCCTTCTACTGGCACTTCGTCAGCCAGACGAAAGGCTGGTACGCGGCGATGTTCGCCGCAAGCCTGGCCGTGGCGCTCCTGGACACCGTGATTCCGCTTTTCATCGGGCGCCTGGTGACGCTGATGGAAGCGACGGACCGGCAGGCCGCGCTGGCGCAGGAATGGCCGGCGCTCGCCGGCATGGTGGCGCTGGTCCTGCTGGTGCGTCCGGCGGCGGTCCTCGCCGACATCCTGATCCGCCACAAGGCGCTCATTCCTGGGGCGACCTCGCTCATCCGCTGGCAGAGCCACTGGCACGTGGTGCGGCAAAGCTGGCCTTTCTTCCAGAACGACTTCGCCGGGCGCATCGCCAACCGCGTGATGCAGACCGCGCACGCGCTGCGCGAGAGCACCATGTCGAGCATCCGCGGCGTCTGGTACATCGGCGCCTTCGGCACGACGGCGCTCGCCCTCATGGTGCTGGCCGACTGGCGGCTGGGGATACCGACCGTGCTGTGGACGCTGGCGTACGCCTTTTTCCTGCGCCATTTCGTGCCGCGCATGCGCGACCTCGGCCGCGCCAGCTCCGAGCTGCGCTCGATGGTGATGGGCCGCGTGGTGGACAGCTACACCAACATCCTGACGGTGAAGCTGTTCGCGCGCATGGCCGACGAGGACGCGTACGTGCGCGAGTCCATCGACCAGCACCAGGACGGCATGGCGGCGCACATGGCGCTCATCACCCGCTTCATGTTCTGGCTCACGGCGATGAACGCGCTGCTGCTGGTGGGCACCGCCGGCATCGGCATATGGCTGTGGGCGCAGGGCGTGGTCAGCGCCGGCGTCGTGGCCACCACGCTGCCCCTCGCCTGGCAGATCGCCAACGCCGCCGGCTGGGTGAGCTGGGAAGTCACCGCGATCTTCGAGAACGTCGGCGTGGTGCAGGAAGGCATGCAGTCCATCGCCGTGCCGCACTCGAGCGTCGACCGCCCGGGCGCGCACCCGTTGGAAGTGTCGCGCGGCGAGATCGTGTTCGACCAGGTGACTTTCGGCTATGGACGCACGGACGCCGCGCCGGTCCTGGACGGGTTGAACCTGCAGATCCGGGCCGGCGAACGGGTGGGCCTGGTCGGGCGCTCGGGCGCGGGCAAGTCGACCCTGGTCAACCTGCTGCTGAGGTTCCACGACCTGGAAGGCGGCAGGATCGCGATCGACGGCCAGGACATCGCGCAGGTGACGCAGGAGAGCCTGCGCGCGGCCATCGGCATGGTGACGCAGGATACTTCGCTCCTGCACCGCTCGATCGCCGCCAACATCCGCTACGGGCGCCCGTCGGCAAGCGATGCGCAGTTGATCGCGGCGGCGAAGAAGGCGCAGGCCGACGCTTTCATCCGCCACTTGCGCGACTGGCGCGACAATACCGGCTACGACGCGCATGTGGGCGAGCGCGGCGTCAAGCTCTCGGGCGGACAGCGCCAGCGCATCGCGCTCGCGCGCGTCATCCTGAAAGACGCGCCGATCCTGGTGCTGGACGAGGCCACCTCGGCACTCGACAGCGAGGTGGAGCTCGCCATCCAGGAGCAGCTGCTCGACCTGATGGAAGGCAAGACGGTGATCGCCATTGCGCATCGGCTGTCCACCATCGCGCGCATGGACCGGTTGATCGTGCTGGAGCAGGGCAAGGTGGTCGAAAGCGGCACGCACGAGCAGCTCCTCGCCCTGGGCGGCCATTACGAGAAGCTCTGGCGCCACCAGTCGGGCGGGTTCCTCGCCGACGACGTATTTGACGCCGACCTGGCCGAGGGCCCGGCGTAGCCGGAACGGCACTTGCAGGAGGCTTGGCATGGGCGACCTCATCCGCCTCGCCGAGCACCGGGAACCGCCGGCCGAAGCGCCGCTGCTTTACTACTGCAAGCGCTGCGGCAGCCGGCAGTTCACGCTGCACGCCTCGGGCGTCACCTACTGCGTGGACTGCGGCGCGCTGATGCGCAACCTCCTGGTGGTGCGCGCCCCCGGCGCGTAGCCGCTAGAAGGTGCCGCGGAACGATTCCTGGCCCGCGACGTAGGCCACGTTGCTGATCGCCGGATTGCGGTTGACCAGCGGCCGGGCATAGAGCGGGTGGCGCATGCTGCGCACCTCGTGCTCGATCTGGAACAGCGGGCGCGCGTCCCGCGGATCGACGATCTGCTGGAAGCGCCACTCGTGCTCGCCGGTCTCCAGCGTGACCAGCCCGCGCTCCAGCAGCCACTGGTAAGGGCCGGCGAAATCCGCGATGTAGATGGCGACGTGGTGGCCGTCGTAGCCGGCAAGCGGCTCGGCGCGCTCGGTAAAAAAGAGCTGCTGGGCGCCCCCCGTGGACACTTGCGCGCGGCCGGCTTCGGCTGCCGCCGGGGTTTTCATGACCTCGCGGTAAAAGCGCGCAATACCTTCGGCGCTGCCTTGCGGCACGTCGAACTCCACATAGGCAATGCCGAGGTCGACATGGCCGAACAACTGCGGCGCCGGGGCGTGGCAACGCCAGCGGTTTCCCCAGGGGCAGGTGGCCTCGACATGGCCGCCGGCATCGCGCCAGGCGAACCGGGTGCCTTTCAATAGCGGCTGCACGCGCTGCAGCCGCGCCTTTAGCTCGTCGAGGTCGGGGACGACCAGGCCGATCGTGCCCCGCAGCACCTGCGGCTCGCGCGTCGGCAGGTGCACCTGGGTGCGGCCATAGTTCACCCACATGTTGTCCACGCCGACCATGATGTACGGATCGCGCGTGCCGCCGAGTCCCACCACGTAATACAGCGTGGCGAGGTGCTGGTCGGGCTGCGTCACATTCACGTGCTCGAGCAGCACGATATTGCCCACGCTCTGGGCGGCGCGGTCGAACTTGGGCATCTGGACGGGAGCGTTCATGGCGCTAGTCTATTCCCCAAATCCTGCGCGCGAAATCGGGGTAGTCCGCGGCCATCGCGCGCGCCACCGGACCGCGCAGCACGGCCAGGTCTTCGGCCGCGGGCGCCGGCGTGCGCGGCGCCGCCGGCGGCGCATCGTAGTCGAAGCCGGTCAGCTCGCGCACCTCCTCGTCCCCGTGCAGGCTTTCCAGCCGGAAGCGCCGCCGCTCGCGCTGCCAGGCGAACAGCGCCTTGCCGGTCAGCAGCGCCGAGGGATTGCCGGCGGCCGAGATGAACTCGACCTTCGGCACGAGCACACGCGGCGAATGCTCCTCGCGAAACAGGATGACGTTCGGCACCACCGCGTACATGAACGCCGAGCCGAACGAGCCGGGAAAGCGCCGGCCCTCGGCCCGCACCAGGTTGACGTTGGCGGCGCCGTCGATCTGCGCCCCACCGAGAAAGAACACGTCGATGCGCCCTTGCCCCGCGAGGTCGAATAGCTCGCGCGAGCCCTCGGTAAAGGGATTGCCTTTTCGCCGCTGGAGGAACGAAAGCCGCAGCTCGGGCCGCCTGTGCTTCAGCAGCAATGCGCCCGCCGCCGGGATCGGCGAAGCCGCTCCCACGGCGACATGCCGCGCCCCGCCGATCAGGCGGGCGATGACGCAGGCGAGGAGCTCTTCGCGGGCGTGCACACGAACTCCGACAGGTAGCTCGCGAAGCCTTCGCGGCTCCTGGCCGCCCGCGCGTAGTGCATGAGGTGCGCGTCGTCGATGCCATAGACGCCAGGCACCCCCAGCGGCCAGGCGCCGCGTTGCGCCTCGGCGGTCGCCGAGACGTAAGCCGACGAGATGACGCCCGGCGCCAGCAGCTCGTCCTCGAGCATGTCGCCTTCGCGCTTTTGCTCGTAAGTCGCGAAACAGCGGCGCGACGCGTGGGCGATCGTCGCCAGCTCGCGGCGCCGGCCGACCCATACATTGCCTGCCTCGTCCGCCCAGCGCGCGTGGAACAGCGCAATGTCGAGGGAAATGGCCGGGACCATGAGGATCGGGTCTTCGCCCTGCGCGAACGGGTTCTGCGCGACTTTCCAGTCCTTGCGCAGCGAAACCAGGTCCGAGCCCAGTACGCCGCGCAGCGGCATGAACGGCACGCCCTTCTCGCTCGCCTGCAAGGCGGTATGCACCGCCGGGCAAGTGGCATCGCGCACCAGTATGTCGCCTTTCTCCGCGGCTTCCGTAAAGCGCGGCGCAAGCCCCGCCTCGCCGAGCGTAACCGCGCTCGTTTCGATTTCCGCGACGCAGCCCGCACCAATCAGCAAATCGGCGCACAAGCCCAGTTGCGGCACGCCGAGCAGCCGCAGGTTCCTCGCCTTGCGCCGAACCAGCGCGCGCACCACTTCCATGGCCACCAGGGAATAGTCGGGCGGCAGGCCGATGAGCGCGCCGTCGGGGATCTGGGCGGCCAGCGCCTCGGGATTCATCCGGTGCCGCCGACGGTCAGGCCCTCGATCTTGAGCGTCGGCTGGCCCACGCCCACGGGCACGCTTTGCCCCTCCTTGCCGCAGACGCCGATGCCCGAATCGAGTTGCAGGTCGTTACCGATCATGGTGACGCGCGTCAGGACATCGGGCCCGTTGCCGACCAGCATTGCGCCCTTCACCGGCGTGGTGACCTTGCCGTTCTCGATAAGGTAGGCCTCGGCCGCCGAGAACACGAACTTGCCGTTGGTGATGTCGACCTGCCCGCCGCCGAAATTGGTGGCGTAAATGCCGGGCAGCACGACCCGCGGGAGATCATCGCCAGCGTGCCGCGCGGCATCTACGCCACCAACTTCGGCGGCGGGCAGGTCGACATCACCAACGGCAAGTTCGTGTTCTCGGCGGCCGAGGCCTACCTTATCGAGAACGGCA
>DATACE010000134.1:0-11416 GCA_036259215.1 Burkholderiales bacterium
ATCGAGGCGGCCAAGGAGAACACCACCATCATCGACGGCGCCGGCGACAAGAAGCAGATCGAGGGCCGGGTCAAGCAGATCCGCGTCCAGATCGACGAGGCGACCAGCGACTACGACAAGGAGAAGCTCCAGGAGCGCGTGGCGAAGCTCGCCGGCGGCGTGGCGCTGATCAAGGTCGGCGCGGCCACCGAGGTCGAGATGAAGGAGAAGAAGGCCCGCGTCGAGGACGCGCTGCACGCGACCCGCGCCGCGGTGGAAGAAGGCGTAGTCCCCGGGGGCGGCGTGGCGTTCATCCGCGCGCGCCAGGCGCTCGAGGGCAAGCTCAAGGGTGACAACCACGACCAGGAAGCGGGCATCAAGATCGTGATGCGCGCGCTGGAAGAGCCGCTGCGCCAGATCGTGGCCAACGCCGGCGCCGAGCCGTCGGTGGTCATGAACAAGATCCTGGAGAGCAAGGGCAACAACGGCTTCAACGCGCAGACCGAAGAGTACGGCGACCTCGTCCAGATGGGCGTGATCGACCCGACCAAGGTCGCGCGCACGGCGCTGCAGAACGCGTCGTCGGTCGCCGGACTGATGCTCACCACCGACGCGATGGTTGCGGAGCTGGTCGAGGAGAAGAAAGGCGGCGCTGGCGGCCACTCCCATGGCATGCCCGACATGGGCGGCATGGGCGGCATGGACATGTAGTAGCCGGCAGTTTTTTGGAGCTGGAAAAGGGCGCCTTCGGGCGCCCTTTTTTTTATCGGTACTTCTTTGTATTAGACTGGGCCCATGAGGATTCTCGTCGCGGAGGACGACGCGGTCCTGGCCGACGGCGTGACCCAGTCGCTGCGCCAGTGCGGCTACGCGGTCGACTGGGTGAAAAATGGCGCGGAGGCCGACAGCGCGCTCAGCGCCGCCGACGAGTTCGACCTGCTGATCCTCGACCTGGGCCTGCCGAAGAAATCCGGCCTGGACGTGCTGCGGCGCCTGCGCAGCAGCGATTCACGCCTGCCGGTGCTGATCCTCACCGCGCTCGATGGCGTCGGTGACCGCGTGCGCGGTCTTGACGCCGGCGCCGACGACTATCTCGCCAAGCCCTTCGACCTCGCGGAGCTGGAGGCGCGCGTGCGGGCACTTACCCGGCGCGGCATGGCGGGCAGCCCGACGCTGCTGCACCACGGCGCGCTCAGATACGACCAGATCGGGCGCAGCGCCAGCCTGAACGGCGCGCCGCTCGAGCTCTCGGCACGCGAGCTGTCGCTGCTCGAAGTGTTCCTGCAGCGTGCCGGCCGGCTGGTCTCCAAGGAGCAGCTCGTCTCGCACCTGTGCGAGTGGGGCGAGGAAGTTTCGCCCAACGCCATCGAGGTCTACGTGCACCGCCTGCGCAAGAAGCTCGAGCCCGGCGCGGTGCGCATCCTGACCGTCCGCGGCATCGGCTACAGCCTCGAGAAACCCTTATAATCCGCGGCTTCCCGCGGGACCCCGTTCCAGGGGCACGCCCGCGTGCCGGGGCCAAGTAGCTCAGTTGGTAGAGCAGCGGACTGAAAATCCGTGTGTCGGTGGTTCGATTCCGCCCTTGGCCACCATTGCTTTTTCCGCCGACCGGCGGCCTGTCGCTGGATTGGCTACATCCGCGCGCCTCCCCGCCTATGCGTCTATATTTGCCTGCCCATAGTCATCTTTGCAGCCATTGAACAACACCCTGCTCGGACTGGACGATGCTTTCGCTCACGTGGTGAACAGCGTGCGCGACTACGCCATTATTCTGCTGGACCGCAGCGGCCGCGTGGCTAGCTGGAATGTCGGCGCGGAACGCATCAAGGGTTACGCGCCGGCCGAAATCCTCGGGCAGCACTTCTCGGTGTTTTATTCCGACGAGGCAAAGCAGCGGCGCTGGCCGGAACAGGAACTGAAGCTCGCCGCGGAGCAGGGCCGCTTCGAGGACGAGGGCTGGCGCATCGCCAAGGGGGGCCGGCGATTCTGGGCCGACGTGGTGATCACCGCGCTTCGCGATGATGCGGGGGAGCTGCGCGGCTTCGCCAAGACCACGCGCGACCTCACCGAGCGGCGCCAGCGCGAAGAGTCCCTGCTGCGCAGCGAGGAGCGCTTCCGCCTCCTGGTCGACGGCGTCAAGGATTACGCCATCTTCATGCTCGATTGCGACGGCCGGGTGGCGAGCTGGAACGCGGGCGCGGAGCGCATGAGCGGCTACGGCGCGCAGGAGGTCATCGGCGAGCACTTCTCGGTGTTCTACCCGAAGGAGGCGGTGGACAAGAAGTGGCCGGAGCAGGAGCTCGCCATGGCGCGCGAGCACGGCCGCTTTCGGGACGAGGGCCTGCGCGTGCGCAAGAGCGGCACCACGTTCTGGGCGGATGTCGTGGTTACCCCGCTCTACGACTCTCAGGGCGCGCTGGTCGGCTATGCGAAGGTGACGCGCGACCTTACCGACCGCAAGCGGGTCGAGGCGCTGGAAAAGGCAGAGCGGCAGACCAACGAGTTCCTCGCCATGCTGGCGCACGAGCTGCGCAATCCGCTCGCGCCGATTGCCAGCGCCCTCGACCTCCTTGCGCGCAAGCCCGCCGCGGACGCCAACGAGCAATGGGTGCGCGATGTGCTGCAGCGCCAGACCGACCAGCTGTCGCGCCTGGTCAACGACCTCGTGGAGGTGAGCCGCATCACCCGCTCGGCGATTGCGCTGGCAAGCGAGCCGCTCGACATCGCCCAGGTTTTGCGCACCGCCGCGGATGCGTCGTTGCACGCGATGCAGGCGCGGCGGCACAGCTTCAGCCTGGATGTGCCCGCGGGCGAGCTGGTGGTGGTCGGCGACGAAGCGCGCCTCGTGCAGGTATTCCAGAACCTGCTCGACAACGCGGCAAAGTACACGCCTGCCGGCGGACGCATCGAAGTCAGCGCCCGGCACCAGGACGGCAACGTCGTGGTGGTGGTGAAAGACAACGGCCAGGGCATGGAGCCCGAAGCCGTGAATGCGGCTTTCGACCTTTTCTGGCAGGGTCGCCAGCCGCTCGACAGGGGCGAGGCGGGCCTGGGGGTCGGCCTCACCCTTGTCCAGCGTTTGATCACCATGCACGGCGGCCAGGTGGAGGCGCGCAGCGCGGGCGCCGGGAAAGGGAGCGAGTTCATCGTGAGGCTGCCCTCCGCGGCAGGAGTGGCGCTCGCATTGAGGAACGGCGCGCCGCCTGCGCGCGCCTTGCGCGTGGTCGTGGTGGACGACAACCAGGATGCGGCCAATGCGTTGCGGCTGCTGCT
This sequence comes from Burkholderiales bacterium, assembly GCA_036259215.1. Classification (GTDB taxonomy): domain Bacteria; phylum Pseudomonadota; class Gammaproteobacteria; order Burkholderiales; family SG8-39; genus SCGC-AG-212-J23. Next base: position 3,253 of record DATACE010000134.1, read on the forward strand.
GGAGGCCGACGGCCACGAGGTGCAGACCGCGAGCGACGGCGTGTCCGGCCTTGCCTTGGCGCGGGAATGCCGGCCGGACTACCTGCTGCTCGACATCGGCTTACCGCGGCTGAACGGCTACGATATCGCGGCCAGCGTGCGCGCCGACCCGGCAATGAAAGACACCACGATCGTGGCGATCACCGGCTATGGCCAGGTGCACGACCGCGCGCGCACCGCCGCGGTCGGCATCGACCACCACCTCACCAAGCCGGTGGATTTCGCCGCGCTGCAGGAGCTGCTGCGCAAATAGGGGCGTGTCCAAAATGGGGACGGACCTCATTTTTCCCTTTGCTTCGCTACGGAAAATGGGGTCCGTCGCCATTTTGCTCCGCAACGAGCACGACGTTGGAGCCGCCGAACGCGAAGGAATTGGACATCACGGCGCGCGGCGGGTCGATGCGCGCGGCCTGCAAGGCGACGTGGCGCAGGCGAATGGCCGGATCCGGCTGCTCGAGGAAGGCGGTCGGCGCAACCACGCCCTGCTCCAGCGCGAGCAGCGCGACCGCCAGCTCGAGCGCGCCCGCGCCGCCCAGCAGGTGGCCATGCAGCGATTTCGTCGAGCTCACAAGGGGCTCGGCATCCTGGAACACCGCATTGATGGCGTCGGCCTCGACGACATCGCCCACCGCCGTCGCCGTGCCGTGCGCGTTGATATAGCCGATGTCCTTGGGCCGCAGGCCGGCGTCCGCGAGCGCCTCGCGCATCGCGCGCGTCTGCCCGCCGCGATCCGGCCGCGACATGTGCGCGGCGTCGCAGGTGTTGCCGTAGCCGGTCAGAAATCCGAGGATGCGCGCGCCGCGTGCCCGTGCCCGGGACTCTTCCTCCAGCACGAAGGCCGCCGCGCCTTCGCCCAGCACCAGGCCGGCTCGCCGCTGATCGAACGGCTTGCAACTCGCCGCGGGGTCGTGCGGGTCGCCCGGCGCGAGGGTGCGCAACGCCTGCCAGGCGGTGAGGGTGCCGGGGGTTAGCAGCGCTTCGGCGCCGCCGGCCACCATGGCGTCGGCGCGGCCTGCCTGGACGGCGCGCATGGCTTCGCCCAGCGCCATCGCCGAGGACGAGCACGCCGTGGAGAAGTTGGCGAACGGGCCACCCAGCCCGTGGCGCACCGCGACGTTCGAGCCGGCGGCATTGTTCATGGCCATCACCACGGCGAGCGGCCGCAGCCGCCATTCGCCCGCGCCATAGACGGTTTTGTAGCTGGCATCGAGCGTATGCGCGCCACCCATTCCGGTGCCCCAATACACGCCGATGCGGCTGCGGTCTGCGTCGGCGAGGTCCATCCCGCTCGCTTCCAATGCCTGCGCCGAGGCGGCGAGCGCGAATTGCGACACGCGGTCAAGGTTTGCTGCCTCGCCGTCCTTGAAGAACGGCGCCGGGCTCCAGTCCACCAAAGCGCCGACCTTTACGCCGGAGCCCTGCGTCAGCTCTTCGGGCAGCCGGCGAATGCCGGAGCGCGCCTGCGCGAGCGACCGCTGGAACGCCTGCAGGCTGTTGCCGAGCGGGGAAACGATGCCGGCACCGGTGATCGCGACGCGCGCCACCTCGCTCTTTCCGCGCTCAGAGCTTGCCGGCGGCGGCCAAAGCGGCGCCTACGTGGCGCTCCAGGTCGGCGAGGGTCTTGATGGACTTCAGCTCCTCGTCCGACACGCTCACGCCGAACTCCTCTTCAACTTTGAACATGAACTCGATGAAGCTGAGCGAGTCGATGCCCAGCGTATCGAGCGGTGCCGCCGGGTCGAGGCCGTCGGCGTCGATCGAGAACTCTTTTGCGGCGAGGGCCTTGATGCGCGAGAGCGTGTCCATCTGCAAGGGATTATAGCCTTATAATCTGAGGACTTAGGTCATCGATGTCCCTCTTCGCGCTCGGTCTGAACCACCACACCGCGCCGCTCGCGGTCCGCGAGCGCGTGGTATTCCACGTCGAGCGCTTGCGCGACGCCCTTACCGAGATCAAGCGCGGGCTTGCCTCGGAAGCGGCCATCCTGTCCACCTGCAACCGCACGGAGCTCTATCTCGCGGCGCAGCGTCCGCCGGCCGAGGTCGCCGACTGGATGGCGCAGTACCACCGGCTGGAGCGCGACGAGCTGCAGCGCTACCTTTACACGCTGCCGCGCGAGCAGGCCGTGCGCCACGCCTTCCGCGTTGCCTCGGGCCTGGATTCCATGGTGCTGGGCGAACCCCAGATCCTCGGGCAGATGAAGGAGGCGGCGCGCGCGGCGCAATCCGCCGGCACGCTCGGCACGGTGCTGCACCGGCTGTTCCAGCGCACGTTTGCCGTGGCCAAGGAAGTGCGCAGCACCACCAGCGTGGGCGCCGCCAGCGTGTCCATGGCCGCGGCGGCGGTCAAGCTCGCGGCGCGCATTTTTCCCAGCCTGAAAGACCAGCAGGTGCTGTTCATCGGCGCCGGCGACATGATCGAGCTGTGCGCCACGCATTTCGGCGCGCAGGCGCCGCGGCACATTGCCGTGGCCAACCGCACGCTCGAGCGGTCGCAGCGGCTCGCGCACCGCTTCAACGGTGAGGCGCTCGAGCTGAGGTCCCTGCCCGAGCGCCTGCACGAGTACGACATCATCGTCTCGAGCACCGCATCCTCCCTGCCCATCCTCGGAAAGGGCCTGGTCGAGCGGGCGCTGCGCGCGCGGCGCCGCAGGCCGATCTTCATGGTCGACCTCGCGGTGCCGCGCGACATCGAGCCCGAAGCGGCCGAGCTGGACGACGTCTTCCTCTACACCGTCGACGACCTGGCGCAAATCGTCTCCGAAAACCGTGACGCGCGCCGCGGCGCCGTGGAGCAGGCCGAAGTGATCATCGAGACGCAGGTGGGCCAGTTCATGCGGTGGATGCAGGCGCGCGAGAGCGTGCCGCTGATCCGTGCGCTGCGCGAGCAGGGCGAGCAGGCCCGCCGCCAGGAGCTGGAGCGCGCCTTGCGCATGCTCGCCCGCGGCGACGCTGCCGCCAGCGTGCTCGACGCGTTGTCCCAAGGGCTGACCAACAAGCTGCTGCACGCGCCCACGCAGGCGCTGAACGAGACCACGGGCGAAGAGCGCCGTGCGCTCGCCGATACGCTGTCGCGCCTGTTCCGCGTCAAGTGAACGCGACGCTGCGCACCAAGCTCGACAGCCTGGTCGGGCGCCTGAACGACATCAGCGGCCTGCTCGCCTCCGAGGACGCGACCCGCGACATGGAGCAGTTCCGCAAGCTCTCGCGCGAGCATTCCGAGCTGTCGGAGCTGGCCGCGCTGTACGAGCGGTTCCGGCAGGCGGAGCGCGACGCCGAGGCGGCGAAGGAGATGGCGGCCGATGCCGGGATGAAAGCGTTCGCCGACGAGGAGCTGAAGTCGGCGCGCGCAAGCATGGAGCGCTACGAGGCCGAGCTGCAGAAGGCGCTGCTGCCGCGGGACCCCAACGACGAGCGCAACATTTTCCTCGAAGTGCGCGCCGGAACCGGCGGCGACGAGTCCAGCCTGTTCGCCGGCGAGCTATTCCGCATGTACCTGCGCTACGCGGAACGCCAGCGATGGCAAGTCGAGATCATCTCGGAAAGCGCCTCGGAGCTGGGCGGCTACAAGGAGGTCATCGCGCGCATCGTGGGCCAGGGGGCGTACTCGAAGCTCAAGTTCGAGTCCGGCGGCCACCGCGTGCAGCGCGTGCCCGAGACGGAGGCCCAGGGCCGCATCCATACCTCGGCGTGCACGGTGGCGGTGCTGCCCGAGGCGGACGCGGTGGACGCGGTGGTGCTGAACCCCGCGGAGCTGCGCATCGACACCTTCCGCGCCTCCGGCGCCGGCGGCCAGCACGTCAACAAGACGGAGTCGGCCATCCGCATCACGCACCTGCCCACGAACATCGTGGTGGAATGCCAGGACTCGCGCTCCCAGCACAAGAACCGGGAAAAAGCCCTGGGGGTGCTGGCGGCCAAGATCCGCGACAAGCAGCTGCGCGAGCAGCAGGCGAAAACCGCCTCGACGCGCAAGCTGCTGATCGGCTCGGGCGACCGCTCCGAGCGCATCCGCACCTACAACTTCCCGCAGGGCCGGGTCACCGACCACCGCATCAACCTCACCCTGTACAAGATCGACCGCATCATGGACGGCGAGCTCGATGAGCTGATTGCCGCCTTGTCGGCCGAGCAGCAGGCCGAGCAGCTCGCGCAGCTCGCCGAAGAAGCCGCTTGACCGTCGGGGAAGCCCTGGCGGCCTGCGGCCTCGACCCGCGCGAAGCGCGCCTGCTGCTTGCGGCGGCAGGCGGTTTGTCGGAAGCCGCGGTCCTGGCTTTTCCGGAGCGCCGCCTGCCCGCCGACACGCTGGCCCGCTTCGATGAGTTCGCGCAAAGAAGGGCGCGCGGCGAGCCGGCCGCCTACATCCTGGGCACCAAGGAGTTCTACGGTCTCGAGCTCAGCGTGAACCCCGCCGTCATGGTGCCGCGCCCGGAGACGGAGCTGCTCGTGGACCTCGCCCTGCAACGCCCGTTCTCGTCGCTAGCCGACCTGGGCACCGGTTCTGGGGCCATTGCCCTGGCCATCAAGCGCGCGCGCCCTGCGGCGCGCGTGGTCGCCGTGGAGGCGAGCGCCGCCGCGCTGGCGGTCGCGCGACAGAACGCGGCGAAGCACAACCTGGCGGTGGAGTTCCGCCACGGCCGCTGGTTCGAGCCGCTCGCCGGCGAGCGCTTCGACGTCGTGCTCGCCAACCCGCCGTACGTGGCCGAAGGCGACCCCCACCTGCCGGCGCTCGGCTTCGAGCCGCATGTCGCGCTGACCTCGGGGCGCGATGGCCTCGACGCCATGAGGGAGATCGTGCGCGAGGCGCCGGGCCACCTCGCCCGTGGGGGCTGGCTCATGGTCGAGCACGGCATGGGGCAGGATGCCGCGGTACGCGCCCTGATGTCGCAGGCGGGGCTTGAAGACGTCGACAGCTGCCCCGATCTGGCGCGCATTCCCCGCGTGGCGGCCGGAAAGGTAAAATGACCGCCATGGACACTCAACAGCGCATCAAGGAACAGGTCACGGCGCACCCCGTCGTGCTCTTCATGAAGGGCACGCCGCAGTTTCCGCAATGCGGCTTTTCGGCCCTCGCGGTGCAGGTGCTGAACGCCTGCGGCGTGCAGGAATTCCATACGGTCAACGTGCTGGCCGACGCCGAGATCCGCCAGGGCATCAAGGACTACGCCAACTGGCCGACCATCCCGCAGCTCTACGTCAACGGCGAGTTCGTGGGCGGCTCGGACATCATGCGCGAGATGTACCAGTCCGGCGAGCTGCAGAAGCTGCTAGCCGAGAAGCAGAAGGCGTAGCGTCTGCTTCACCTGTTCAAGGTAGCTTCGGCCGAACAGGTTGAGGTGGTTCAGCAGGTGGTAGAGGTTGTAGAGGGGCTTGCGCTTCTCGTATCCCCGGTCAAGCGGGAATACCGCCTCATAGGCGCGGTAGAACTCCGGCGGAAATCCCCCGAATAGCTCGGTCATTGCGAGGTCCGCCTCGCGGTCGCCGTAGTACACCGCCGGGTCGAACACGACCGGCCCTTCGCGGGTGAATCCCGCATTGCCGCGCCACAGGTCCCCGTGCAGCAGTGACGGCAAGGGATGGTGTCCTTCTAGGACCTCGAGCCCGGGCTCGTCTCCCAGGTCGAAGCCGTTTCGCTTCGCCAGCGCGAGCTGCGGCTGCAGGCGCCGCTCCAGCCAGAACTGCGCCCAGTCGTCTTTCCAGCCATTGGCCTGCGGCGTGGCGCCGATGTAGTTGTCGCGATGCCAGCCGAAGCGCGGCCCGGCTGTCCGGTGGCCGCCGGCCAGCATGCGGCCGAGGGCCGCGAAGTCACCGGTTCCGCCCAGCTCGAGGTGCTCCAGAAGCAGGTAGGCGCGGTCCCCGGCGATGCCGTGCTTCAGGGCCGCCGGCGCGCGCAGCCGGGCGGCGCGCAGTGCCTGCAGGCCGTCGGCTTCGGCGGCGAAGGCGTCTTCATGCTGCCTTGAATTGGTCTTCAGGAAGCGCGCCGTGCCGCCGATGCGCACGCGGTAGCAGTCGTGGATGCAGCCGCCGGTGGCGGGCGCTTGCGCGCTTATGCCCAGCTCAGCCCGAAGTAAGTCGGGTATTGGCAAGGTTCAGGCGCTCCACCAGGATGCCGATGAAGGCGCGGTCGAACTTGTTGCGGCAGTCGGCCGACGACTTGCCCAGGTCCCCGACCTTCACGCGCATGATGCGCGAGTCGCAGGCGGCGGTCACGGTGGCGCCGCGCTCGTGGTTGCCGACCGAAAGGTAGGCCATCTCGCCGAAGCACTCGCCCGGCCCGAGCACCGAAAGCAGCTTCTTGTTCTTGCTGACCTGCACCTCGCCCTGGATCACCAGGCAGAAAAAGTCGCCCGGCTCGCCCTCGTGCATCACCGCGGTGCCCGCCGGCACCCGCTCCCATTGGGCGATGGCGATGACTTCCCAAAGCTCCGGATCGGCGAACGGCACGAAGAAAGGCATGTTGCGCAGCGCGACGAATTTGTCGGCGTCGCCGAATTCCTCGCGCCGCCCGGCGCCCAGGCCGGCGCGCAGCGCCTCGATCAGGTCCTCGGCGAGCTGGTCTCCGCTCTGGTAGCGCTGCGCCGCTTCCTTCTGCATGGCGCGACGCACGATGCGGTCGAGCGAGGCGGGCACCTCCGGCCGCAAGGACGACGGCGGCGGCGGGTCGTACTGGGTGATCTGGAAAATGATGCTGAACTTGTTGGTGCCGCGGTAGGGCAGCTTGCCGCTGAGCATCTGGTACATCACCACGCCCAGCGAGTACAGATCGGTGCGGTAATCCACCAGCTCGTCGCGGATCTGCTCCGGCGACATGTAGGCGGGAGAGCCTACGCCGGTGACCTGGGTGGTCTCGGCGCCGCGGTTGAGCGCCAGGCCGAAATCGCCGATGCGCACATCCGCCGGCGTGGCGGCATACAGGATGTTGCCCGGCTTGATGTCGCGGTGGGTCACGCCCTGCGAATGCGCGAAGGCGAGGGCACGCGCGCACTTGAAGGCGATCTCGAGCACCTGCTCGATGGGCAGCAGGTTCTCGGGGGCGCAGAAGCGCTCCATGGTGCCGCCCGGCACGTATTCCATGACGATGTAGCCCGAGTCCTCGCCGATGCCGGCATCGAAAATCTGGGCGATGTGCGGGTGCTGCAGCTTGCCGGCGAGCGAGGCCTCGGTGAAGAACAGCTTGCGGAACAGCCGCCCGCGCACCGGGTCGCGCAGCGCCTCGGGAAAGATGCGCTTGACCGCCACCTCGCGATCGCGGAACGGGTCGTTGCACAGGAACACCTCGGAGGTGGCGCCCTCGCCGAGCTTGCGCACCACCGGGTAGTTTGCGACCTGGTCCACCCCGTCAGCCCGAAAGGCGCTTGCGCGCGCGGGCCACGGCTGCTCGCACCTGCGCCGGTGCCGTGCCGCCGGCGTGGTTGCGCGCCGCGAGCGAGCCTTCCGGCGTGAGCACCCCTTTCACGTCGGCGCCGATCCTGGGCGAAAAGCGCTTCAGCGTGGCGAGCGGCAGCGCGGCCAGGTCGCGGCCGACGCGCTCGGCTTCGCGCACCGCGCGCGCCACCGCCTCGTGGGCGTCGCGAAACGGCACGCCTTTGCGCACCAGGTAGTCGGCAAGGTCGGTCGCCGTGGCGTGGCCTTAGCTCACCGCCGCGCGCATGGCGCGCGGCACCGGCTGCAGCCCCGCCACCAGGCCGGCGAACACGGCGAGCGAATCCTTCACCGTATCTACCGCGTCGAACAGCGGCTCCTTGTCTTCCTGGTTGTCTTTGTTGTAGGCGAGCGGCTGGCCTTTCATCAGGGTGAGCAGCGCGACCGTGGCGCCGATGACGCGCCCGGCCTTGCCGCGCACCAGCTCGGGCACGTCGGGGTTGCGCTTCTGCGGCATGATCGACGAGCCGGTGCAATACCGGTCGGGCAGGCGCACGAAGCCGAAGCGCGGGCTCGCCCACAGCACCAGCTCCTCCGACAGGCGCGACAGGTGCACCATGATCAAGGACGCGGCTGCGCAGAACTCCACCGCGAAATCCCGGTCGGAGACGGCGTCCAGCGAGTTCTCGCACAGCCCCTCGAAACCAAGCTGTTTCGCCACATGGGCGCGGTCGATGGGAAAGGTGGTGCCCGCCAGGGCGGC
>DATACE010000135.1:0-5285 GCA_036259215.1 Burkholderiales bacterium
GCACCGGGCCCCTGGGTGCTGGTGGCGGCCGGCGCGCTCGCGAGCCTCGCGGCGAGCGCTCTCCTCGCCTGGTATTTCGCGCGCCCAATCCGCCACCTGCGCTGGGCGTTCCGCGCCGCCGCCGAGGGTCGGCTGGAGACCCGGGTGCGCCCGCTCATGAGAGGCCGCCGCGACGAGATCGCGGACCTGGGCGGCGACTTCGACGCGATGGCGCAGCAGCTGCAAAAGCTGGTGGCGGCGCAGCGCCGGCTGCTGCACGACGTGTCGCACGAGCTGCGCTCGCCGCTCGCCCGGCTGCAGGCGGCCGTCGGCCTGATCCGGCAGGACCCGGGTCGGCTGGAGGCGTCGCTAGAGCGCATCGAGCGCGAGGTGGCGCGGCTCGATGCGCTGGTGGGCGAGGTCCTCACCCTTGCGCGGCTGGAGGGCGGGACGGCGGCCGGCGCCGTGGCGACGGTGGACCTCGCCGACCTGGTGGCGAATGTCGCTGCCGATGCGCGCTTCGAAGCCGAGGCCGCCGGGCGCGGCGTGCGGCTCGACTCGATCGAGGAGCTGCAGGTGCCCGGGCGGGCGGAGCTATTGCATCGCGCGGTGGAGAACGTGGTGCGCAACGCGGTGAAGCACACCGGCGCCGGCACCACGGTGGAGATCGGCCTGTCCCGCACGGCGCACCAGGCGCAGCTTTCGGTGCGCGATCGCGGGCCGGGCGTCGGGGCCGAGCACCTGGAGCGCATTTTCGAGCCGTTCTACCGCGCGGGCAGCAGCGGCTTTGGCCTCGGGCTGGCGATCGCGCAGCGCGCCATCCTTGCGCACGGCGGCACCATCCGCGCGCAGAATGCGCCGGAAGGGGGACTTCTGGTCGAGATTCAGCTGCCGCTCGCCCAGGGAAACGCTTCGGCGTAGCGGCGCTCGAACGCCCCGATTTCACTTTCCAGTGACAGCGTGAGCCCGAGCTCGTCCACGCCCTTGAGCAGCATCTCGCGGTAGAACGCGTCCACCTGGAAGGCGTGGCGCGTGCCCTCGGGCGCCACGACCTCCTGCTTTTCGAGGTCGACGGTCAGCGCGGCGCCGGCCGGCAGCGCGCGCAGGCGCGCGCACACCTTGTCCGGCAGGCGCACCGGCACGATGCCGTTTTTCAGGCAGTTCATGTAGAAGATGTCGCCGAAGCTCGGCGCGAGGATGCTGCGAAAGCCCGCGTCGTAAAACGCGAACGCCGCGCCCTCGCGCGAGGAGCCGCAGCCGAAATTGCGGTTGGCGACGAAGATCTTCGCGCCGCGCGCGAGGTCCGGCTTGCCGGCGCCCAGGTCGTGGAACAGGAACTGGCCGTAGCCGGCGCCGCGCGGCATCTTGAGAAAGCGCGCCGGCAGGATCTGGTCGGTGTCGACGTTGACCGGCTCGTAGCCGACCGCGGGCGCAGTGAGCGTAGTGAACTTCATCTGCGCACGTCGACGATGCGCCCGGCGAGCGCAGCCGCAGCCGCCATGGCGGGACTCATCAGGTGGGTGCGCACGCCCTGCCCCTGGCGTCCCTCGAAGTTGCGGTTCGAGGTCGACGCGATGCGCTCCGCCGGCCGGCCGGTCTCGCCGTTGATGCCCACGCACATCGAGCAGCCGGCGTGGCGCCACTCGAATCCGGCCTCGCGGAAAATCCGGTCCAGGCCTTCGGCCTCGGCCTGCTTCTTTACCAGCCCCGAGCCCGGCACGACCATCGCCGGCACCTTCGCCTTTCCGCGCCGGGCCACCGCCGCGGCGGCGCGCAGGTCCTCGATGCGGCTGTTGGTGCAGGAGCCGATGAACACGCGGTCGACCGAAAGGCCCTGGAGGGGCTCGCCTGGAACAAGGCCCATGTATTCGAGCGCGCGCGTCGGGCCGTTGGGAATGACCCCGCTCACGGGCAGGGCATGCTCGGGGCTGGTGCCCCAGGTCACCATCGGCTCCAGGCCGGTCGCGTCCAGGGTCACTTCCCGATTGAACGCCGCTTCGGCATCGCTCGGCAGCGTCTTCCAGGCGGCGAGGGCCTGGTCCCAATGCGCTCCCTTTGGCGCGAAGGGCCTGCCGTGCAAGTACTGGAATGTCGCGTCGTCGGGCGCCACCATGCCGGCGCGCGCCCCGGCCTCGATGGACATGTTGCACAGGGTCAGGCGCTCCTCGATGCTCATCGCGCGCACCACGGCGCCCGCATACTCGATCGCATGCCCGGCGGCGCCGCCGGCGCCGAGCTTCGCGATGAGCGCGAGCGCCACGTCCTTCGCCGCCACCCCGTCGGGCCGGCGGCCTTCGACGCTGACCCGCAGGGTCCTCGGCCGCGCCTGCCACAGCGTCTGCGTGGCAAGCACGTGCGCGTTCTCCGACTGGCCGATGCCGAAGGCGAACGCGCCGAGCGCGCCGTGGGTAGAGGTGTGGCTGTCGCCGCACACCACGAGCAGGCCCGGCAGCGTGATGCCCTGCTCCGGGCCGACCACGTGCACGATGCCCTGCCGATCGTCGCCCAGCTCGAAGGCGCGGATGCCGTGCGCGCGCATGTTCCCGGAGAACGTCTCCACCATGCGCCGGATCTCGGGGGTGGGGGCATCGGCGCTCGAGCGGCTCGCCGTGGGCACGTAGTGGTCGGGGGTGCCGAACGTCTGGGCGGGCCGGCGCACCTTGAGGCCGCGCCGCGACAGGTTGGCGAAGGCGTGGAAGGAGCCGTCGTGCACGATGTGGCGGTCGACGTACAGCAGGCACTGGCCGTCGCGCCGCAGCACCACATGGCGGTCCCAGATCTTGTCGAACAGGCTGCGCGGCGCGCTCACGCGCCGCAGGTTCTCACAGGGGATCGGTCTTGTGAACGATTTCGGCCGGCGCACCGGGCGCCAGGGCCTTGCGCCGGCGCTCGCCCCGCTCGATTTCGTGGCGCAGCAGGCTGGCCACCTTGCGCAGGAACCGGATCTGGTCGGACAGCCGGTCGGCCACCCCGAGCGCATCGCCGCCGACCTCCGAGCGCGCCCGCTCGACAGCGCTTTCGGCGAGCTTGAGCAGCTCGGCCGCATCGTCGACCGCGCCGAGCGCGCGCGCGACCGACCTGGAGGAATCCTGCATGCGCCATTTTCAACCCGCGCGGCCCCGCCCCGGCCTGCGGGACCCGGATCCCTACAAATTCTGACGAATCAGGCGCGGTAGCGGCGCAGCAGCTGTTTCGCGATGATGATGCGCTGCATCTCGTTGGTGCCCTCGCCGATGCACAGCAGAGGGGCGTCGCGGTACAGGCGCTCCACGGCGAATTCCTTGGAGTAGCCGTAGCCGCCGTGGATGCGCATCGCCTCGTGGGCATTTTCGAAGGCCGCCTCGGTGGCGAAATACTTCGCCATGCCGGCCTCCAGGTCGCAGCGCTCGCCGCGGTCGTAGATCTGCGCGGCATTGCCCACCAGCAGGCGCGCGGCCTCCACCCGGGTGCCCATCTCGCCCAGCTTGAGCTGGATTGCCTGGTGCTCGCAGATCGGCTTGCCGAAGGTGTGGCGCTGCTGCGAATAACGCAGCGCTTCCTTGAGCGCGGCCGCCGCCACGCCCACGCCGCGCGCCGCGACGTTGATGCGCCCGAGCTCCAGCCCGCCCACGGCCTGGTGGAAGCCGCGGCCTTCCTCGCCGCCGATGAGGTTGGCCGCCGGCACGCGGTAGTCCTGGAAAGCGAGCTCGGCCGAATCGATGCCCTTGTAGCCGAGCTTCTCGAGCTTGCGGCTCACCGAGAACCCCGGTCCCTTCTCGCACAGGAACATGGACATGCCCTTGTGGCGCGGCTGCGCGTGCGGGTCGGTCTTGGCGAGCACCGCGAAGCAGGCGCCGTGGATGCCGTTGGATATCCACGTCTTGGTGCCGTTCAGGACGTAATGGTCGCCCTCCCGGCGCGCGCGCATGCCGATGGCCTGCAGGTCGGTGCCGGCGTTGGGCTCGGTAAGCGCAAGCCCGCCGCGCATCTCGCCCGCGGCGAACTTCGGCAGGTACGCCTCTTTGAGCTCGTGCGAGCCGAACTTCTCCACCAGCAGCGCCATCATGAGGTGCGAATTGAAGATGCCGGTGAGCGACATCCACACCTCGGAGATCTGCGCCACGATCTTCGAATAGGTCTGCGCCGACAGGCCCAGGCCGCCGTACTGGGGCGAGATGGTGGCGCCGAAAAGACCCAGCGCCTTCATCTGCTCGACCATCTCCTGCGGATACACGTCGTCGTGCTCCAGCCGCATGACGTGCGGCCGCACGCCGCGCTCGAGCCAGCGCTCGATGGCCTCGAGCAGCGGCTGGTCAGCGTCCATGCGCCACCACGTTGATCGGCTGGCCCGCGGCGTAGGCGAGCAGCTGCTCGACCGCCACCGTGTACAGCCCTTCGTAGGTGTCGCGCTCGGCGTAGCCGAGGTGCGGCGTGCACAGCGCGTTCGGCATGCCGACCAGCGGGTGGTCCGCGCCCACTACCGGCTCCTCCTCGTAGACGTCGACCGCCGCGAACCCGGGCCTGCCGCGGCGCAGCGCCGCGACCAGCGCGCCCTCGGCGATGATCGAGGCGCGGCTGGTGTTGACGAGCAGCGCCTCGGGCTTCATGCGTGCGAGGTCGCCAGGCGTGACGATGCCGCGCGTGTGCTCGTTGGCCGGCAGATGCAGGCTGAGCACGTCGGCGGCCTCGAAGAACGCTTCGCGCCCCGGCGCCACGGCGAAGCCTTCGGCGCGCGCACGCGCGGTAGAGCCCTCGCGTCCCCAGCACAGCACGTTCATGCCGAACGCGCGTCCCACCCGCGCAACCGCGGCGCCGATGTGGCCGAACGCATAGATGCCAAGCGTCCGGCCCGCGAGGCCGGTGCCGGCGGTCGACTGCCAGTGGCCGGCCTTGAGCCGCTCCACCTCGTAGGGCAGGTGGCGCAGCGCGGCGATGATCAGGCCCCAGGCCAGCTCGGCGGTGCGCGAGTACGGCCCGCGCGAGGCCGGCGCACCGGCGGAAATCACGATGCCGCGCTCGGCGCAGGCGGACAGGTCCAGGTGATACAGGTTGCGGCCGGTCTGGCTGATGAACCTCAGGCGCGGCAGGCGCGCGAGCAATTCGCGCGTGACCCGCACCCGTTGCTGCGTCAGCACGAGCGCCTCGGCCTCGGCTAGGCGCTCGAGGTCGGTGCGGGCGCCGGTGTCGACCTGGACCTCGTGGCCCTGCAGCCGCGCCGCGGCCGCGGTCTTGCGAAAGGCATCCGCGTAGTCGTGGATTACGGCAATCTTCATGCTTCATTATCGCCGACAAGCAAAGGAGCTCGCCATGGATCTCGGACTCGCGCA
>DATACE010000136.1:0-1722 GCA_036259215.1 Burkholderiales bacterium
CGCGAGCCGTTCGGTGGCAGCAACCAGCGACTCGAGGGACGGCAAAGGCGTGAACCAGCCCGGCGCCCGGCAGCTGTAGTAGGCCGTCCAGAAGTTGCCTCGTGCGCAGTAATAAGGGCCGCCGGCGATGGCCGCCGCGCCTTTGACGAGCGAAGCATGCGCGACGTGGAACTGCACCGCCATGTGGGCGCCCGACGAGACGCCCGAGACGGTGTACTGCGCATGGGCATCGAGCGCGGGCAGCGGGTCGGCGGCGAGCGCGCCGCCGCCCAAAAACAGCGCAACCAGCGCGCTACGAGGAAAGCTCAGGCAGGTCCTTGAACAGCTCGAGCGCCTCCGGGTTGGCGAGAGCGTCGGTGCCGGCTACCGGCATGCCGTGCACCACCGAGCGCACCGCGAGCTCCACCACCTTGCCGTTCTTGGTGCGCGGGATATCGGCCACCTGCACGATGCGCGCCGGCACGTGGCGCGGCGAGGCATGGCGGCGGATGTCGTGGCGGATGCGCTCCTCGAGATGGTCCTCGAGCCTGTGCGGCGCGCGCAGCTTCACGAACAGCACGACCCGCGTATCGGTGGGCTGGCCGGGGGGCCAGAGCTGGCCGATCGCAACCGCCTCTTCCACCTCGTCGATGCGCTCCACCACGCGGTAGATCTCGGCGGTGCCGATGCGCACGCCGCCCGGGTTGAGGGTGGCGTCCGAGCGCCCGTACACCAGCATGGTGCCCCGGTCGGTGAGCTCCGACCAGTCGCCGTGGCACCAGACATTCGGGTACCGGGCGAAGTAGGCCGCGTGATAGCGCTCGCCGCCGCGGTCGTTCCAGAAACCCAGCGGCATGGACGGAAAGGGCCGCGTGCACACCAGCTCGCCCTTCTCGTTCACCAGGGCGTTTCCGTGCGGATCGAAAACCTCGACCGCCATGCCGAGCGAGCGGCACTGCAGCTCGCCGCGGTACACGGGCAGCACCATGTTGGCGTCGGCAAAGGCGCCCATGATGTCGGTGCCGCCCGAGATGGACGACAGGCATACGTCAGCCTTCACCGCGTCGTAGACGTAGTCGAAGCTCTCGGGCGCGAGCGGCGAGCCGGTCGACAGGATCATGCGCAGCGCCGCAAGGTCGTGGGTGTCGCGCGGGCGCAGGCCGCGCTTGGCAATGGCGTCGATGAACTTGGCCGACGTGCCGAAATGGGTGATGCGCTCCTTTTCCGCATAGTCGAACAGGATGCGCCCGTTATTCGCGAACGGCGAGCCGTCGTACAGCATGACGCTCGCCTCGGCGCACAGCGCGGAGAAAAGCATGTTCCACACCACCCAGTTGAGCGTGCAGAAATAGAAGAAGCGCTCCCCCGGCTGCAGGTCGAAGTGCAGCTTGAACATCTTCAGCGCCTGAAGCAGCGAGCCGCCCGCGCCGTGCACGATGCACTTGGGCTTGCCGGTCGTCCCCGAAGTAAACAGGATGTAGACCGGGTGGTCGAACGGCAGCTGCGCGAAGGCAATGTCGCCGGGCGTATAGCGCCGCAGCCACTCCTGCAGCACCACCGCCTTGGGCACCTCGGAGACGTCGACGCGCGGGTCGAGGTGCGGCACCACCACGACCTTGCGCAGGCTCGGCAGCTTCTCCACCAGCTGCGCCACGCGCTCCAGCGAGTCGTGCTGCTCGCCGTTGTAGCGGTAGCCGTCGGCGCAGAACAGCGCCTTGCGCTCGATCTGGCCGAAGCGCTCGA
>DATACE010000137.1:0-16785 GCA_036259215.1 Burkholderiales bacterium
CGCAGCCTGTCGATGTCTTCAGACATCTACGGGCAGGTAACGTACCGCGAGCACGCCGTTCAGCTCCGCCAGCTCCTTGATCGCTTCGGCCGGCACCGGGCTGTCGGCGTCGACCAGCGTGTACGCCATTTCGCCTTTGGACTTGTTCAGCATGTTGTGGATGTTGATCTTGCGGCGGCCGAGGGCGTGCGAGATGCGCCCGAGCATGTCGGGCACGTTGGCGTTGGCGATCGCGACCCGGTAGGGCGCCTCGCGCGCCATCGCCGCCTCGGGGAAATTGACCGCGTTCTGCAGGTTGCCGTGCTCGAGATAGTCGCGTACCTGGTCGGCCACCATGATGGCGCAGTTCTCCTCGGCCTCGCGCGTCGAGGCGCCCAGGTGCGGCAGGGCGATGACGCCGGGATGGCCGAGCAGGTCGCCGGTCGGAAAGTCGGTGACGTACCACTTCAGGTGGTGGCTTTTCAGGCCCTTCAGCACCGCGTCCTCCGCGACGATGCCGTCGCGCGAGAAGTTGAGCAGCACCGCGCCGCTCCGGAAAAGCTCCACGTTCTTGCCGTTGATGAGGTGCCTTGTCTTATCCACCAGCGGCACGTGCAGCGACACGAAATGGCTCGAGCGGATCAGCTCCTCGATCGAGGCCGCGCGCTTCACCCGCGAGGAAAGGCTCCAGGCCGCCTCCACCGTGATGTGCGGATCGAAGCCCTGCACCTGCATGCCCAGGCGCAGCGCGGCGTCGGCCACCAGGCTGCCGATCTTGCCCAGGCCGATGACGCCGAGCATGTGGCCGGGCAGCTCCGAGCCGGCGAACTGCTTCTTGCCCTCCTCCACCGTTTTCTCGAGGTCCTCGTTCTTGAGGTTCCTGCAGAAATCCAGGGCCGGAGCGAGATTGCGCGCGGCGATAAGCATGCCGGCGATGACCAGCTCCTTGACGGCGTTTGCATTGGCGCCGGGCGCGTTGAACACCGGCACCCCGCGCTTGGACAGCGCCGCGACCGGGATGTTATTGACGCCGGCGCCGGCGCGGCCCACCGCGCGCAGCGACGGGCCGAACTCGTACTTGTGCAGGTCCGCCGAGCGCACCAGGATGGCCTGCGGATCCTTCGCTTCCTTGACTAAGACGTAGTCCTCGGCGGGAAAGCGCTTGAGCCCTACCTGCGCGATCTGGTTGATGACCAGTATTTCGCATTTCTTCGCGCGCGCCTTAGCCATGGCGGCCTTCGAATTCCTTCATGTACTCCACCAGCCGCTGCACGCCCTCGAGCGGCATGGCGTTGTAGATGGAGGCGCGCATGCCGCCCACCGAGCGATGGCCCTTCAGCTGCACCATGCCGCGCTCCGCCGCGCCTTTGAGGAACGGTTCATCGAGCGAACTATCCTTCAAAGTGAAGGGAACGTTCATGCGCGAGCGGTCCTCTTTCGCCACGGGATTCGCGTAGAACTTCGAGGAATCGAGGAAATCGTAAAGCAGCCGCGCCTTGGCGATGTTCCGCTGCTCGACGGCCGGCAGGCCGCCCTGCTGCTTGAGCCACTTGAACACCAGGCCGGCGACGTACAGGGCGTAGGTGGCCGGCGTGTTCAGCATGGACTCGGCGTCGGCCTGCAGCTTGTAGTCCATGACGCTGGGCGTGCCCTTGGCCGGCTTGCCGATCAGGTCCTCGCGCACGATGACGAAGGTGAGGCCCGCCGGGCCGGCGTTTTTCTGCGCACCGGCGTAGATCAGCGCGAATTTTGAGACGTCCATGGGGCGCGAAAGGAAGTGGGACGAAGCATCGGCAACGAGCGGCACGCCCTTGACTTCCACGACTTCATGAAATTCAACCCCGCCGATGGTCTCGTTGGAGCAGTAGTGGACGTAGGCGGCATCCGGCCGCACGTTCCACTGCTTCGGCGCGTAGGTGAACTTGCGGTCCTCAGAGGTGGCCGCTACGGCGGCGTCGCAGTAGCTCTTCGCTTCCTTGAGCGCCTTCTTGGACCATTCGCCGGTGACGACGTAGTCCGCCTTGCCCTTGCCGTGCAGCAGGTTCATCGGCACCTGGGCGAACTGCAGGGTGGCGCCGCCCTGCAGGAACAGCACCTTGTAGCCGGCCGGGATGGCGAGCAGCTCGCGCAGGTCGCGCTCGGCCTCGGCGGCGATGCCCATGAACTCCTTGCCGCGGTGGCTCATCTCCATCACCGACATGCCGCTGCCGCGCCAGTCGAGCATCTCGTCGCCGGCGCGCGCCAGCACCTCGGCCGGCAGCATCGCCGGGCCGGCGCTGAAGTTGAAGATGCGCCCGGCCATCAATGCACCGTCGGCGACGGCGGTTCCGGGGTTTCGGGAGGTTCTATGTCGCCGTTCGGATCGGAACCGTTTCCCCCATGGCCATTGCCGTTGTCGACATCGCGTTCCTCGATGCGCTCCAGGCCGGCGAGCTTCTCGCCTTCGCCGAGCGCGATGAGCGTCACGCCCTGGGTCGAGCGGCCCTGCTCGCGGATCTGCGCCACCGCGGTGCGGATCAGCACGCCGCCGGTGGAGATGAGCATGACTTCCTCCGGCCCGTCCACCAGCACCGCGCCGACCAGCTCGCCGTTTCTCTCGGAAGTCTGGATGGCGATCACGCCCTGGCCGCCGCGGCCGTGGCGCGGGTACTCGGCGATCGGCGTGCGCTTGCCGAAGCCGTTGGCGGTCGCGGTGAGCACCGAGCGCGAATCGTCCTTGGCGGCGAGCATGCACACCACGCGCTGGCCCTGCTCCAGGCGCATGCCGCGCACGCCGGTCGCCTGGCGGCCCATCGGGCGCACCTCGCCCTCCTCGAAGCGCACCGCCTTGCCCTCGGAGGAGAAAAGCATCACGTCGTACTTGCCGTCGGTGAGCACGCAGCCGACCAGGTAGTCGCCTTCGTCCAAGCCCACGGCGATGATGCCGCTGGGGCGCGGCCGCGAGAAGTCGGCGAGCGGCGTCTTTTTCACCGTGCCGTGCGCCGTCGCCATGAACACGTAGTGGTTCTCGTCGAACTCCTTTACCGGCACCACCGCGGTGATCTTCTCGCCCTCCTCGAGCGGGAACATGTTGACGATCGGCTTGCCGCGACTCGCGCGGCTGCCCGCGGGCACCTCGTAGACCTTCAGCCAGTAAAGCCGCCCGCGGCTGGAGAAGCACAGCAGGTGGTCGTGCGAGTGCGCCACGAACAGGCGCTCGATGAAGTCGTCCTCCTTCATGGCGGTCGCGGCACGGCCGCGCCCGCCGCGGCGCTGCGCGCGGTAGTCGGCCAGCGGCTGCGATTTCACGTAGCCGCCGTGCGAGAAGGTGACCACCATGTCCTGCGGCGCGATCAGGTCCTCGATCGAGATGTCCTCGGCGACGGTGACGATCTCGCTCTTGCGCGTGTCGCCGAACTCCTCCTTCAGGCGCGCCAGCTCCTCGCCGATGATCGTCACGATGCGGCTGGGCTTGGCCAGGATGTCCAGCAGATCGGTGATCGCCTCGATCACCTCGCGGTACTCGTCGCGGATCTTGTCCTGCTCCAGGCCAGTCAGGCGCCGCAGCTGCAGCTCGATGATCGCCTGCGCCTGGTCGTCGGAAAGGTGGTAGCCGTCATCCTTCAGCCCGTAGGCCTCGGGCAGGCCCTGCGGACGGTACTGCGCGGCCGCGTTTTTCCCGACGAGATTGGTTACGAATTCCGAAGTCCACGAGCGTTCCATGAGCCGGCGCTTGGCTTCCGCCGCGTTGGGCGCTTTCTTGATGAGGTCGATCACCTCGTCGACGTTGGACAGCGCCACCGCCAGGCCCTCCAGCACGTGACCGCGTTCGCGCGCCTTGCGCAGCTCGAACACCGTGCGCCGCGTCACCACCTCGCGGCGGTGCGAGATGAAGGCCTCGATCAGGTCCTTCAGGTTGAGCAGGCGCGGCTGGCCGTCGACCAGCGCCACCATGTTCATGTGGAAGCTGTCCTGCAGCTGCGTCATCTTGTACAGGTTGTTCAGGACTACTTCCGGGATCTCGCCGCGCTTGAGCTCGATCACCATGCGCATGCCCGACTTGTCGGACTCGTCGCGCAGGTCGGAGATGCCCTCGAGGCGCTTGTCGGTCACCAGCTCGGCGAGCTTCTCGAGCAGCGTCTTCTTGTTCACCTGGTAGGGCAGCTCGTCGACGATGATCGCCGTGCGGTCGCCCTTGCCGAACTCCTCGAAGTGGGTGCGCGCGCGCATCACCACGCGCCCGCGCCCGGTGCGGTAGCCCTCGTGCACGCCGGACAGGCCGTAGATGATGCCCGCGGTCGGGAAGTCGGGCGCCGGCACGAGCTTGATGATCTCCTCGATGGCGCAATGCGGATTGGCGAGCACGTGCAGGCAGGCGTCGACCACCTCGGGCAGGCTGTGCGGCGGAATGTTGGTGGCCATGCCGACCGCGATGCCGGAGGAGCCGTTCACCAGCAGGTTCGGCACGCGCGTGGGCAGCACGCCGGGCTCCAGCTCCTTGCCGTCGTAGTTCGGGCCGAAATCGACCGTCTCCTTGTCGATGTCGGCGAGCAGCTCGCTCGCGATCTTGTCGAGCCGGCACTCGGTGTACCGGTAGGCGGCCGCCGCGTCGCCGTCGACCGAGCCGAAGTTGCCCTGGCCGTCGATCAGCGTGTAGCGCATGGAGAAGTCCTGCGCCATGCGCACCAGCGCCTCGTAGGTCGCCGAGTCGCCGTGCGGGTGGTACTTGCCCAGCACCTCGCCCACGATGCGCGCGCACTTCACATAGGGACGGTTCCATACGTTGTTGGCTTCGTGCATGGCGAACAGCACGCGCCGGTGCACCGGCTTCAACCCGTCGCGCACGTCCGGGAGGGCGCGACCCACGATCACGCTCATGGCGTAATCGAGGTACGAGCGCCGCATCTCCTCCTCGAGGCTGATCGGGAGGGTTTCTTTGGCGAAATTTTCCATCGGGAGAGCTCGAAATTTTATCACGCAAGGTCGCGATTTCCCTCGAAAAAGGGTTGTATGGGGCGCCGCGCCTGTGCTTAAATCCGGCGGGTCGCGGAAATACAAATAAGGGGAGGTCCACGTGACAAGAACTCGCGCAATCGTCGTCGCTGCTGCCGCCGCCGTGCTCCTCGCCGGTTGCGCCACCGAGCCCGAGAAACCCGCGCCGCCCCCTGCCGCGCCCGTGTCGCCGCCGCCGCCGCAGCCGGTCGCCAAGCCGGCGCCCGCGCCCGCACCGGTGCAAAAGCCCGCGCCCGCGCCGGTCGCCAAGCCGACGCCGAAGAAGCCGGCCGTGGTGACGCTCAGCTCGACCGAGCTGTTCGACTTCGACAAGGCGGTGCTGACCGCCGAAGCGCGCAAGAAGCTCGACGACGAAATCGTGGCGAAAGCGCGCGACGCAAACGTGGAGCATGTGCAGATCGACGGCCATGCCGACCGCATCGGCTCGCATCCGTACAACCAGCGGCTGTCCGAACGGCGCGCCGATGCGGTGCGCGCCTACCTGGTCTCGAGGGGGTTCAACGCTTCCTCCATGGACAGCATCGGCTTTGGCAAGACCAACCCGGTCAAGTCGTGCCCGGGGCAGCTCACCGCCCAGACGCGCAAGGCGCTGATCGAATGCCTCGCCCCCAATCGCCGCGTGGTGGTCAGCCTGAGAGGCACGCCGCGGTAAGCCCGTTCCTGCTCAAGCCCCGCTGGCTGGTTCCGGTCGAGCCGGCGGGCCAGGTCCTCGAGGGCCACGCCGTGGCGGTACGCGACGGCCGCATCGAGGCGATCCTCCCCCCGGGCGCGCCCCAGCCCGATTACTCCAGCGTCGAGCTTCCCGACCACGTGCTCATTCCGGGCCTGGTCAATGCCCACACGCACGCCGCGATGTCGCTGATGCGCGGGATGTCCGACGACCTGCCGCTCATGCGCTGGCTGGAAGACCACATCTGGCCGGCCGAGCGCGAGCACGTGTCGGCCGCGATGGTGCGCGACGGCACGCTGCTCGCGTGCGCGGAGATGCTGCGCGGCGGCGTCACCTGCTTCAATGAGATGTACTTCTTCCCCGAAGCCGCGCTGGAGGCGGCGCTCGCCGCGGGGATGCGCACGGCGCTGGGCATCATCGTCATCGACTTTCCCACTGCCTACGCCTCCGACCCCGCCGACTACCTGCGCAAGGGCTTCGCGCTGCGCGACCGCAGCGCCGACCAGCCGCTCGCCTCGTTCTGCCTTGCGCCGCACGCGCCCTACACCGTGTCCGATGCCACCTTTCGCCAGGTCGCCACGCTGGCGGCGGAGCTCGATCTGCCGGTGCACCTGCACCTGCACGAGACCGAGGACGAGATCGCGCGCTCGGTGGCCGAGCATGGCGTGCGCCCCATCGAGCGCCTGCACCGGCTGGGCATCGTCGGCCCCGGGCTGATCGCAGTGCACGCCGTGCACCTGGAGCCGGGCGAAATCTCGCTGCTGGGAAGCCACGCCTGCTCGGTGGCGCATTGCCCCTCCTCCAACCTGAAGCTCGCCAGCGGCTTCGCGCCGGTCGAAGCGCTGCGCAAGGCCGGCGTGAACGTATGCCTGGGCACCGACGGGGCCGCCAGCAACAACCGGCTCGACGTGATGCAGGAGATGCGTACCGCCGCGCTGCTCGCCAAGGCCGTGGCGCGCGATGCGCAGGCGATGCCCGAGCATGCGGCGCTGCGGGCGGCCACCCTGGCCGGCGCGCAGGCGCTCGGGCTGGGCGCGCTTACCGGCTCCATCGAGCCCGGCAAAGCCGCCGACCTGACCGCCGTGGCGCTGCGCGGCCCGGAGCTTGCGCCCTGCTACGACCCGGTCTCGCACCTCGTGTATGCCGCCGGGCGCGAGCACGTCACGCACGTCTGGGTGAACGGCGAGGCGCGCGTGCAGGAGGGAAAACTGCTGGGCGACGCCTTCTCCGCCTTGGACACTCGCTGGCGGATATGGCAGAATTCCTTCAAGAGCCACGCAGACACCTGATGCGAATCAGGAATCCAAACAAAAGAAACGGCGGGGAGCGAATGATCAAAAACATCTTTGCAGTGCTCGTCGCAGCGGCCTTCGCGGCCGCTTGCGCCACTACGGAAGAACCCAAGCCGGCGCCGCCGCCACCTGCCCCGGCTCCAGCGCCCGCACCGGCGCCGCAACCCAAGCCCGCACCGCCGCCGCCGGCCCCGACGCCGGCGCCCGCACCCAAGCCGGCGCCCAAGCCCCAGCCGGTCGCCGAGAAGGTCACCTTCGCCGCCGACGTGCTGTTCGATTTCGACAAGGCGGTGGTCAAGCCCGAAGGCCGCTCGAAGCTGGACGACCTGTCGAGCAAGGTCAAGGGCATCAACCTCGAGGTGATCATCGCCATCGGCCATGCCGACACCATCGGCTCGGCGGCCTACAACCAGCGCCTGTCGATGCGGCGTGCGGAAGCCATCAAGGCCTACCTGATCTCCCGCGGCCACGAGGCCAACCGCATCTACACCGAGGGCAAGGGCGAGGCCCAGCCGGTCACCGGCGGCAAGTGCAAGAACATGGGCCGCGAGCATCGCAGCAACCAGAAGCTGGTGGAGTGCCTGCAGCCCGACCGGCGTACCGAGATCGAAGTCATCGGCACGCGCAAGAACTAGGCCTAAACAGACCTAACTGCTGCAACGAAAGCCCCGCTCCGGCGGGGCTTTTTGTTTCTAGAATCCGGGTGGTGAACGCCGACCCCGCGGAGCTCGAAAAATTCAGCAACCTCGCCCACCGCTGGTGGGACCCGCAGGGCGAGTTTCGCCCGCTGCACGAGATCAACCCGCTGCGCCTGGAGTGGATCGACCGGCATGCGCAGCTCGCCGGCAAGGCGGTGCTGGACGTGGGTTGCGGCGGCGGCATCCTGGCGGAGGCCATGGCGCGGCTCGGCGCGCGCGTCACCGGTATCGATCTGTCCGAGAAAGCGCTGCGCGTGGCCGAGCTGCATCTCCATGAAACCCAGCTTTCCGTGCAGTACGAGCACGCGATGGCCGAAGAGTACGCCGCGGTCCATCCCGGCGCCTTCGACGTGGTCACCTGCATGGAGCTGCTGGAGCACGTGCCGCAGCCCGATAGCATGGTGGCAGCCTGCGCGCGCCTGGTGCGCCCGGGCGGCCAGGTGTTCTTCTCGACCATCAACCGCAACCCGAAGGCCTATCTTTTCGCCGTGATCGGCGCCGAGTACCTGCTCAAGCTGCTGCCCAAGGGCACGCACGACTACCTGCGCTTCATCAAGCCCTCGGAGCTGTCGCGCTGGAGCCGCGCCGCCGGGCTGCGGCCGGACGAGCTCATCGGCATGACCTACAACCCGCTGACGCGCCGCTACAAGCTGGGCAGCGACTGCGACGTCAACTACCTGCTGCGCTGCTCGCGTGACTAGACCGGCGGTGCTCTTCGACCTCGACGGCACGCTCGCCGACACGGCGCCCGACCTCGCCGACGCGGTGAACCGCATGCTCGCCGAGCAGGGCCACGCGCCGCTGCCGCTGGAGCGCCTGCGCCCGTTCGCCTCGGCCGGCGCGCGCGGCCTGCTGCACGCCGCCTTCGGCGTCAAGCCCGACGACGCGGAGTATGCCGCGCTGCGCGAGACCTTCCTCGAGTACTACGCCGAGCAAGTGTGCCGGGGCACGAAGCTCTTCCCCGGCATCGACGAGCTGCTGCGCGCGCTGCATGTGCGCGACATCCCGTGGGGCATTGTCACCAACAAGGCCACCCGCTTTACCGAGGCGATCGTCCTGGAGCTCAAGCTGCGGCCCGCTTGCGTCGCCTGCGGCGACACCACGCCGTACCTCAAGCCGCATCCGGCGCCGCTGCTGCACGCCGCCGGCCAGCTCAACATCCCGCCCGCCCATTGCCTGTACTTGGGCGACGACCTGCGCGACATGAAGGCGGCGCACGCCGCGGGGGCGCGGCCCATCGCGGTGGAATGGGGCTATCACCATCCGGACCACGGCGGCCCCGGCACCTGGCAGGCCGCCGCCGTTATCTCTCACCCGATGCAAGTCATGGAGCTCCTATGAAAGCCGTCGCGCACACCTTCGCCGACATCGAGCTGCCCAAGCCCTCGCCCGCCGGCCGCGACCTGCTGGTCAAGGTCGAGGCGGTCTCGGTGAACCCGGTCGACTACAAGCAGCGCAAGGCGAGCTCGGCCACGCCGCGCGTGCTGGGCTGGGATGCCGCCGGCACGGTCGAAGCGGTCGGCCCCGAGGCGAGCCTGTTCAAGCGCGGCGACGCGGTCTACTACGCGGGCGACATCACGCGCCCGGGCTGCAACAGCGAATTCCACCTGGTGGACGAGCGCATCGTCGGCCGCAAGCCCGCGAAGCTCGACTTCGCCCAGGCCGCCGCGATGCCGCTCACCGCCATCACCGCCTGGGAGGCGTTCTTCGACCGGCTGAAGGTCCAGTCCGGCCGCAGCATGCTCATCATCGGCGGCGCCGGCGGCGTGGGGTCCATCGGCATCCAGCTCGCCAAGATAGCCGGCCTGCGCGTCATCGCCACCGCCTCGCGCCGCGAATCCATCGCCTGGGTGAAGGAGCTCGGCGCCGACGAAGTCGCCGACCACCGCAAGAACCTCGCCGCCGAAATCACAAAGCCGGTCGACTACATCGCCTGCTTCAACGACCTCGACCAGCACTGGCCGGCGATCGGCGAGCTGATCGCCCCGCAGGGCGGCATCGTGTCGATCCTGGGCAACCAGAAGCCCCTCGCCATGGACGCGGTGCGCACCAAAAGCGCCCTCCTCGCCTGGGAGCTCATGTTTACGCGCCCGCGCTTCCAGACCCCCGACATGATCGAGCAGCACAACCTCCTCAACCAGGTGGCCGACTGGCTGGACGCCGGCAAGCTGCGCGGCACGCTGAAAGAGACCCTGTCCCCCATCAACGGCGCCAACCTGCGCAAGGCCCACGACAGGCTCGAGTCGGGAACCATGATCGGCAAGCTGGTTCTAAAGGGTTGGGCTTGAAAAAGCCCGCATGAGACAATAGATACCGCAGTACGACGACTCCGGGGGCGACCTGGTTTCGACGTGGGCAGCGAAGCAGCGCAGGGCATGCCGAGGACCAGATCACCTCGCAAATCCAGTCTGGAAACACTACAAACGCCAACGACGAGCGTTTCGCTCTAGCCGCCTAACACCGGCTGGACGCTGCACTGGCTTGCTGATGGGCCAGCCCAACTCACCGGGAGCAGCGCCATTCACATCAGCCTCTCTCCCCGGCTTGGCCGCTTGGCCGGGGGGATCCGTCGAAGCGGCTAGCCGAGCGTCAGCCTGCCGGTTGGCGGGCGCAAGGCGAAGGCACTAAAAGACCAGGCTAAGCATGTAGTCCTGACTGTGGAGGGTCCATGGACGCGGGTTCGATTCCCGCCGCCTCCACCAAACACGCAGTATCGGGCGGCTGGATCGCCCGTGCGGCGAAGATTTGACGACCCCCCCTGCACGCTGTAAAAGGCTAAGCTGACTGCTGTTGCGCGCCTCGCGGCGCGCCATAACGCAAGTGACTCCCCCATCCGAAACCAGAGTTTCACGCGAACCTAGTTCACGCGATTCCGGCCCCGTTTTGGATTTCGACAACCCGGCGGTGTACCGCCAGCTCGTCGACAGCGTGGCGGATTACGCCATCATCCTGCTCCATACGGATGGCCGCGTCGCGAGCTGGAACGAAGGCGCCCGGCGGATAAAGGGATACGCGGCGCACGAGATTCTCGGACACTCGTTCGAGGCGTTCTATCCGCGGGAGGCGGTGGCTACAGGGTTTCCGAAGCACGAGCTCGAGGTCGCCGAGCGCGACGGGCGCTTCGAGGACGAAAACTGGCGCGTGCGCAAGGATGGCTCGCGCTTCTGGGCGAACGTGGTCGTGACCGCCTTGCGCGACGCGCAAGGGCGGCTGGTCGGATACGGCAAGGTGACGCGTGACCTGACTGCCCGCCGCGAGACCGAAGCGCAGGCCCGGCAGCTCGCTGCCGAGCAGGCGGCGCTGGCGGAAGCCGCGCGACGCAGCGAAGAGCTCCAGCGGATCAATGAGCAGCTCGAGTCGGCCCTGGCGGATGCCCGGACGGCACGCGATAACGCCGAGCGTTCCGCCGCCGCTGCCGAAGCAGCCTACCGGGAGCTCGACCAGTTCGCTTACGTGGCATCGCACGATCTGAAGGCGCCGCTGCGCGGCATCGCGAGCCTGGCGCAATGGATCCAGGACGACATCGGCGAGCGCCTGACCGGCGATTCGGCGAATCACATGCGCATGCTGCAGGGTCGCGTGCACCGCATGCAGGCGCTCATCGACGGCGTCCTCGCCTACTCGCGCGCTGGCCGAACGCTCACCACGCCGGAGCGCGTCGATAGCGCCGCCCTCGTTCAGGAGGTTATCGAGCTGCAGGCGCTCCCGGCCGAAGTAAAAGTCGATGTGGCGCCGCACATGCCGAGCCTGCAAGCCGAACGCGTCCCGCTGCAGCAGGTGTTCATGAACCTCATCGACAACGCCGTGAAGTATGCGCGCGGGTACCGGCCGGACGTCCTGCTCGAGGTCGCCTGGCGGGACCTGGAAGACACCTATGAATTCTCGGTCCGCGACAACGGGCCAGGCATCGCGCCGGAGTATCAAGAGCGCATCTGGGGCATCTTTCAGACACTCGCCCCGCGCGACAAGGTCGAAGGTACGGGCATCGGGCTGTCGGTCGTGAAGAAAGTCGTAGAGTCGCGCGGCGGGCGCGTCTGGGTGGAATCCGAACCGGGGCAAGGTGCGGCGTTCCGCTTCACGTGGCCCAAAGTGCCAAGGGAGGCAGCGACATGATGCAGCAGCACCTGCTCAACATCCTGCTCGTCGAGGACGACGAAGTCGATGTCATGAACGTGAAGCGCGCGTTCCAGAAGGCGCACATCACGAACCCGCTGTTCGTGGCCGGCAACGGGCTGGAGGCGCTCGAGTTGCTGCGTGGAAGCGAGATGCCCAAGCAGCGGCGCCTCGTCCTGCTGGATCTCAACATGCCGCGCATGAACGGCATAGAGTTCCTGCGCGAGCTGCGCAAGGACCCGGAACTGTCCGCGACACCGGTGGTGGTGCTCACCACCTCCACCATGGACCGCGACAAATTCGAGGCCTACAACCTGAATATCGCCGGTTACCTGGTCAAGCCGGTTACCTTCAGCGACTTCGTCGAATTGATGACCACGCTCAACAAGTACTGGGCGCTGGTCGAGCTTCCGTAGCAGCGCGTTCGATGCGCATACTGGTGGTGGATGACGACAAGCTGGACCGTCTCGCGGTGCGGCGCTGCCTGCAGCAGGCGGGCATCGCCGCCGAGATCGACGAGGCGGCGTCGGCGGCGGAGGCCACCGAGCGCGTCCAGCCCGGATCCTACGACTGCGTGCTGCTCGACTATCTCATCCCCGGATCGGACACCGTCGCGCTCGTCCGATCCCTTGCAGGCCAGGCAGGCGACGTGCCGGTGGTGATCCTTACCGGGCGCGGCGACGAGGACATCGCCGTCGAGTTCATGAAGGCCGGCGCGGCGGATTACCTACCCAAGGAAGCGCTCAGCGCGGAACGGCTCGCCACGAGTTTCCGCTATGCGCAGGAATCGGCGCGGAACGCGGCGGCGCGGCAGCGCGCGGAGGTTGCCTTGCGCGAGCGCGAGGCCGAGTTTCGCACCCTGGCGAACGCGATTTCGCAGATGGCCTGGATGGCGGATACGCAAGGGCGCCGGTACTGGTACAACCAGCGCTGGTACGAATTCACCGGTCTGCGGCCCGACGAGAGCCTGGGACTCGGATGGTATCTCGCCTACCACCCGGATCAGCGCGCCACCCTGGTTGCGAGCCAGGCGGCGAAGTTTGGACAAGGGCAAAGCTGGGAGGAGACCGTGCGCCTGCGCCGGCGCGACGGCGAGTATCGCTGGTTCCTGGCCCGCGCCATGCCGGTGCGGGGCGAGGACGGCACGATCCTGCGATGGGTGGGTACCGAAACCGACATCACGGAGCAGAAGGAGGCGCAGCTCGAGCGCGAGCGCCTGCTCGACCGGGAGCAGGCCGCGCGCAAGGAAGCCGAGCGCGCGGCCCGCGCGCGCGACGACATGCTGGCGATCGTCGCCCACGACCTGCGCAATCCCATCCAGAACATCGCGACGGCCGCCGCCGGCCTTTCGGGCGCCGGCGAGGACAAGCGCATGCGACTCGTCGGCGTCATCCACCGCTCGACCGAAGAGATGGAGCGCTTGATCGCCGACCTGTTCGACGTAGCGCGCATCGAGTCCGGTACGCTGTCGATTACCAAGTCGCACCTCGACGTGCGCGCGCTGCTCGCCGAGGCGTGCGAGCGGTTCGAGCCCCAAGCGCTCGCCCGCAACATCGCTCTCGGTTGCGAAACCCCGGCAGGGCTCGCGGCGCTCGGCGCGGACCGCGACCGGCTGTCGCAGGCGTTGTCCAATCTCATCGGCAACGCGCTGAAGTTCACCCCCGCGGGCGGCCGCATCTCGCTACGCGCCGCCAACGAGGAAGGAGCCGTGCGCATCTCGGTTGAAGATACGGGGATTGGAATTCCGCCGGAGAACCTGCCGCACGTTTTCGACCGCTTCTGGCAGGCATCCCGCGCATCGCGCGCGGGGGCAGGGTTGGGACTGGCGATCTGCAAAGGAATCGTCGAAGCCCATGGTGGCCGCATCTGGGCAATCAGCACCGAAGGCGGCGGCACCAGCATCCATATCACCCTGCCTGCAGAGGCTGCGGCATCCGTCAGCTGACTAGGACCGCCGAGGGTCGATCAGGATCGACAGCGTGGCGTAGAAGGCGGGGTATATGAGCGACACCCCAACGACCCACCCGGGCACGCGCCGGTAGACGAGCAGCATCCCGAGGAGCATCGCCAGCCACGCCGCCGCCCCGAGCATCACCGGCAACTTCCAGGGCCGCGGGGCGAGGTTTGGGTAGAGGAAACGCACCGGCGAGACCGTCAGTGCGGCCAGCACCAGCAGGACCACCCCGTTCAGCCACTGCCCGGTCTCGCCGAGGCCGTGAAAAGCCAGGCCGGCGTAAAACGCGGCGATGTTCCAGTAACTTGGAAAGCCGCGGAAGTAGCCCGCCGCCTCGTCCTTGGCCCCGACATTGGCAAATCCCAGCAGACTCGCGAGCAGCGCGGGCACGATCCACGCGACGCCAAGCATGCCGGGGGCGAAGGGCACCCAGCCCATCCGCCACACGAGCAGCAGCGGGATGAACGTGAAGGTGAGGTAATCGACGATGTCGTCGATCGTCCGCCCGTTGATGGCCGGCGCGAGCCGCTTGACGTCCCACGCCCGGGCGAGCGGCCCGTCCGCAGCGTCGATCAAGACCGCGACCACGAGCCAGGCGAAGACGACACGCTCGTCCGGCGCCTCGTCCACCAGCTCGGCCACGGCGAGGAACGCCGCGACGACGCCGCTGGCAGTGAGCAGGTGGACGGCGTAGGCGCGCGCGCGAACGAGGAAGGGGGAAGGCACGGTCCTTACGATTGGGCCTGCTCCTGAAGCATCTCTTCGGCCTGCTCGCGGTCCTTCGCATCCTCTTCCGGCTCGGGCTGCTCGCCTTGGCGCTCGGGCTCGTAGCTCAGCGCGAGGTACATCGGGAAATGATCGCTGCCGACGAAGTCCAGGCGGCGCAACTCGATCAGCCGGAAGTCCTTGGAGTGGAAAAAGTGGTCCAGCGGGAACCGGAACAGCGGGTTCTTCGCGTTGTAACTGTTGAAGAAGCCCCGCCCGATGCGCGGGTCGAGCAGGCCGCTGAGGCGCAGAAACAGCCGCGTCGTGTGGCTCCAGGCGACGTCATTGAGGTCGCCGGTGACGATCGTCGGCGGGCCGGCGCGGTCGTCGCCGATCTCGCGGCCGACGAGCACGAGCTCCGCGTCGCGCGGCGCGGAGTCCTGGTCGTCCAGCGGCTCCGGCGGCCGGGGGTGAAGGCAGTGCAGATTGATCACGTCGCCGCTCTTGAGGCGCACGCCACAGAGAATCGACGGGATGTCTTTCTGAACCTTGTGCTGGATCTCCGGCCTCACCAGTTCCAGCCGGCTCAATAGCACCATGCCGTAATGGTTGTCGCGTGGCTCGGCCACCACGTGCGGCCAGTCGGCCATCAGCGGACGGATGGCCCGCTCCAGCCAGGTGTCGTCGACCTCCACCGCGAGGATGACGTCGGCGTCGGCGGCGCGGATGACGTCGCGCCACCTGTCGAACTGCCGGTTCTCCATCAGCACGTTCGTCGCCACGAGGCGGATCGACGTCGGCAAGTCCTCCGTCCGTTCAGTGCGGCGCACCTGCTGGCGGGCGAGCGGCGTGTAAGGGTAGATGTTCCACACCTGGATCCCGACCACCCCGACGAGCGATGCGAGGAGCACCCAATCCCACCAATGCCAGTCGCACATCCATGCCCACGCCGCCGCGACGACCAGCGCCAGCGCGGCGGTGAGCACGCGCGGGAAGTCCCACCCCCGGATGTACCAGTGCGGGTGGCTGCTCAAGTTCATCAGCGTGCCGCTGATGAGCCACACGCTCGCCAGCGCGAGCGTCCATTGCAGAATTTCAAACGGCAGGCCCATGAGTCCGGCGACCATACCGGGAACGGCGCCGCCCGACCACCTCAAACCTGGCTCGACCTTTAGCCCCGGGGCGCGACCTTGCGAAAGGCCGCGAACAAAGCCAGGTCGTAAGCAATCTTCAAGACGCCGCACGCCACGAGCGGCATGCTCATCAGCCCGGCAGCAAACATGGCGCCCGCAAGCGACGGACTGGCGGCGGAGGCGAGGCTGCGTGGCACCGCAGTGAAGCTGGCGGCCGCCGGGCGCTCGGCTGGCGTGACCACCGACATGACATAGGCGCTGCGCGCGGGCACATCCATCTGCGACAGCAGGCTGCGTGCGAGCAGCAGTCCGAGCGCCAACCCGAGCGTCGGCGCGAATGCCGCGCCGATCAGGCAAAGGCTGGCAGGGATGTGCGTGAAGACCATGGTATTGATGAGGCCGATGCGCTTTGCCAGGGCGGGCGCGGCGAGCTGCGAGATGGCGCTGAAAGTCCCGGTCCAGAAGAAGAACGCACCGGCAGCCGTGAGCGACATGCCAAAGCGCTCGAACAGCCACAGCGCGAGCAGCGCGTTGATCACCAGCCCGCCGGCAAACGAGTCGATGCTGAACAGGCCGGCCAGCTTCAGCACAATGCCGCGCGAGGGTCCGAGCGGCGCCGCGGGCTTGCTCTCCTCCACCGGCGGAGAAGGCATGCGCAGATAAAGCAGCCATACCGCCCCACCGATCGCCGCGTACACCCCAAACATGGCGCGCAAGGCGTCGACCATGGGCCAGCCTGCCCGGTACGCCAGCCAGTCCGGCACTGCCGCGGCGAGGGCGCCGACCGCTGCACAGACCGACCCGATGAAGCTGTACCGGGCGAACACGCGGGTTCGTTGATCCGCCGTCCCGGAAGTGGCGAGCGCCGTGTGCTCGAGCGGCAGAAACACGCTCACATCGCCCCCGCTCGGATTGAGCGGACCCATGAACGCGACGACGAGCAGCGGCCAGAGCGACGTCAGGCTGGCGAAGCCCAGCCCGGTGACGCTCATCAGCACCGCAGCCGCCAGGAGCAGACGCCGCAGCGCAAAGCGGTGCCCCCATCGTCCGACCGCCAACGTGGCAACGGCCGAGCCGCATAGCGTGGCCGTGCTGAGCAGGCCGACCTCGAACTGCCCATGCCCCAGGGCGAGCAGGTAGGCCGGCAGCAGGACCGCGACGAAGCCGTCGGCGAGCGAGCGCAGCGCCCGGGCAGTGAGGAGCAGGGAAATCATCCGGATCCGGCCGGCAAGGCAGCCAGCCGGCGTCC
>DATACE010000138.1:0-3620 GCA_036259215.1 Burkholderiales bacterium
TGGGCAGGTCGGGGCACTTCGCCGCCACGTACACCGAGTACACGTACAGGGCGCCGAGCAACGTCGCGAGGATCCATGGGGCGGCAGCGCCGAACGCCTGCTTGGTGGCCTGGGCGACGAAGTAGATGAGCGCGCACACCACGACGGTGCCGGAGATGCCCAAGCCCCAGCCGAGCGCCCTGCGCGACACGGTGCGGCGCCGCTGGCGCGCCGTCGGCGCCAGGCCGAGCTTCAGCGCCTCCAGATGCACGATGTAGAAGAGCGCTATGTACGAGATCAGCGCCGGCAGAAAGGCGTGCTTGATGACGTCGGTATACGGGATGCCGACGTACTCCACCATGAGAAAGGCGGCCGCGCCCATCACCGGCGGCATGATCTGGCCGTTCACCGAGGAGGCGGTCTCGATGGCGCCGGCCTTCACGCCGCCATAGCCGGCCTTGGACATGAGCGGGATGGTGAAGATGCCCCCGGTGACCACGTTGGACACCGACGAGCCCGAAATGAGGCCGTTCAAGCCGGAGGACACCACCGCCACCTTGGCCGGGCCGCCGCGCAGGTGCCCGAGCATGGCAAAGGACACCTGCATCATGTAGTTGCCGGCGCCGGCGCGGTCGAGCATCGAGCCGAACAGCACGAAAATGAAGATGTAGCCCGCCGACACCCCCAGCGCCACGCCGTATACCCCCTCGGTGGTGAGCCACTGGTGCGTGAGCATGCGGTCCCACGAAGCGCCCTTGTGCGCGATCACGTCCGGCAGGTAGCGCCCGAGCATGATGTAGGCGAGGAACACAAGCGCGAGGATGGTCATCGGCAGACCGACGGCGCGCCGGGTGGCCTCGAGCAGCAGCACCAGGCCGACCGAGGCGATGACGATGTCCTGCAGGATCGGCCGGCCCGGGCGGGTGGCGAGCTCGTTGTAGAAAAGCAGGAAGTAAGCCCCGGCAAAGGCGGCCGCAAGGGCGAGCAGCCAGTCGAACCAGGGAATGGCTTTGCGTTGCCTCCTTATGAACGGATAGCAGAGAAAGGCGAGCAGCAGCGCGACCCCAAGGTGAAGCGAGCGCGCCTCGGTGTCGTTGAGGATGCCCCAGCCGATCTCGAACGGCAGCGGCGAGGCGTACCAGAGCTGGAACAGCGACCAGGCTACCGCGACCGCGAAGATGGCCTTGCCGGGGAGCCCGCCGGTGTCGCGGCCGCCGAGGTCGGCGTCGGCCACCAGCTGCTGCAGGTCGGGTGAAGGTTTTCCCTTTGCAGCAGCCATGGCCGCCCTCGTCGACTTCTTTACTTAACCCAGCCCTTTTCCTTGTAGTACTTGACCGCGCCATCGTGCAGCGGTGCGGACAGGCCGTCCTTTACCATGTTCTCGGGCTTGAGGTTCGCGAACGCCGGGTGCAGCTTCTTGAACTCCTCGAAGTTGTCGAACACCGCCTTCACCACCGCGTACACGGTATTGGCGGGCACCTTGGACGACGACACCACGGAGGCCACCACGCCGTAGGTGCGCACGTCCTGGTCGTTGCCCGGATACATGCCGCCCGGGATGGTGGCGTGGGCGTAATACGGGTTTTGCTTCACCAGCTTGTCCACCGCCGGGCCGGTGACATTGACCAGCTGCGCGCCGCACACGGTGGTCGGATCCTGAATGTTGGCCGAGGGATGGCCGACCAGGTAGAGGAAGCCGTCGATCTTGCCGTCGCACAGCGCCGGGCCGTGCTCGTCGGCCTTCAGCTCGGAAGCAAGCGAGAAGTCCGACAGCTTCCAGCCCATGGCCGCAAGCAGCTCCTCCGCCGTGGCGCGCGTGCCCGAGCCCGGGTTGCCGACGTTGAAGCGCTTGCCCTTGAAGTCGCTGAAGCTCTTCGCGTTCACCTCTTTGCGACCCACCACGGTGACCGGCTCCGGGTGCAGCGCGAACACCGCGCGCAGCTCGCGGAAGGCGCCGTCCTTCTGGAAGCCGCCGCTGCCCTTGATGGCGTGGAACTGCACGTCGGACTGCGCCACGCCGAGGTCCAGCTCGCCGGCGCGGATGGTATTGACGTTGAACACCGAGCCGCCGGTGGACTCCACCGAGCAGCGGATGCCGTGCGTGGCGCGGTCCTTGTTCACCAGCCGGCAGATCGCGCCGCCGGCCGGGTAGTACACGCCGGTCACGCCGCCGGTCCCGATGGTGACGAATTTCTGCTGCGCGTGCGCCGCGGGTAGCGCCGCGACAAGCCCTGCGGCGGCCAATGCCGCGCCGATGATGGTCTGCCTCATGTCTGCTCCTCTAGAGTAATCGCCATGCCAAGTTTATCCACAAGTTCGTCGAGCTGCGCCTCTTCCACCACGAAAGGCGGCGCAAGCAGGATATGGTCCCCGCGCTGCCCGTCCACCGTCCCGCCCATCGGATAGCACAGCAGCCCCGCATCCATCGCCGCCTGCTTGACCCGCGCGTGCATGCGCAGCTTCGGGTCGAACGGCTGCTTCGTCGCGCGCTCGGCCACCAGCTCGAGGCCCCAGAACAGCCCCCGCCCGCGGATGTCGCCGACGTTGGGGTGGCCGGCGAACGCCTGCTTCAGCTTCTGCTCCAGCAGGGCTCCCATCGGTTTTACTCGTGAGAGGAGCCCATCTTCATGCAGCCGCTGCTGCACGGCGAGCGCCCCCGCGCAGGCGGCGGGATGGCCCAGGTAGGTGTGGCCGTGCTGGAAGAAGCCGCTGCCGGCGATGATTGTTTCCGCTATGGCCTTTGAAACCAGGAGGGCGCCGATGGGCTGGTAACCGGCCCCCAGGCCCTTGGCCACCGCGACAAGATCCGGCACCACGCCTTCCTGCTCGAAGGCCCACAATGTGCCGCAGCGGCCCATGCCGCACATCACCTCGTCGAGGATGAGCAGGATGCCGTGGCGGTCGCAGATTTCCCGCACGCGCTTGAAGTAGCCCGGCACCGCCGGCACCGCGCCCAGGGTCGCGCCGACCACGGTCTCGGCCACGAACGCGATGATGGTCTCGCCGCCCAGCGTCTCGATGACTTGTTGAAATTCAAGGGCCAACCGATCCGCGTAGGCCGCATCCGTTTCCCCCGGCTGCTTGCCGCGATACGCGTAGCACGGCGAGACATGCGTAGTCTCGATGAGCAGCGGCTCGAACTGCTTGCGCCGCCATTGGTTGCCGCCGACCGCGAGCGCGCCCAGGGTGTTGCCGTGGTAGGACTGACGGCGCGCGATGACGTGGGCGCGCTGCGGCTCGCCTTTCTCGACGAAGGACTGCCGGGCGAGCTTGAGCGCAGCCTCCATCGCCTCCGAGCCGCCGGAGACGAAGTACACCTTGTCGAAGCTTTGCGGCGCGCGGGCGATCAGCGCGTCGGCGAGCGCCTCCATGGGCTCGTTGCTGAAGAACGAGGTATGCGCGTACGGCAGCCGCTCGAGCTGCTGCTGGATGGCCTGGATCACCGCGCGGTCCGAATGCCCCAGGCACGACACCGCCGCGCCGCCCGAGGCATCCAGGTAGCGCTTGCCTTCCCGGTCGTAGAGATAAGCCCCCTCGCCGCGCACCGCGCGGGCATAGGGCTGCCGGGGATTGCGGTGGAACACGTGGGTCATGGCAGGCCATCCTACAACAGGGAAATCGGGGTCAGAGCCCGAATGGAC
>DATACE010000139.1:0-7515 GCA_036259215.1 Burkholderiales bacterium
GTGAATACCAGCTGGAACGTGCAGGGCGTGGGGACCGAGCCGGGGGAGCGCTTCGACCTGCGCTTCGAGTACATCGATCAGGACCAGCCGCGCGCCGGAAGCGGCAAGGTGGGCGTGGGCGAGATCCGCAAGCACCACGACGAGGTGAGGACGGTCAACCGCAACTGGCTGGCGACTTACGACTACACCTTCAGCGAGGATTGGGGCGTCTCGGCGACGCTGCCGGTGCTCGACCGCAGCCACGCGCATATCCACAATCACATGGGCGCCCGGCTCGACGAGCGCTGGAGCTTCACGGAAGCGGGCGACCTGCGCGTCCTCGCGCGGCGGCAATGGCGCGCCGAGAGCGTGGAAGCCCAGCGCCTGGATTTCTTCGGCGCAAACTTCGGCCTGAAGCTGCCCAGCGGCAAGCGCGACGTGCGCAACGCGGCCGGCGACCTCGCCGAGCGCACCCTGCAGCCGGGCACCGGCACGACAGACCTCCTGGTCGGCGGCTATTTCCGGCGCATGCTCGGCTCGGGCGCCTCCTGGTTCGTCGATGGCCTGCTGCAGCAGCCGCTCAACGCGCGCGATGACTTCCGCCCGGGAGCGCGCCTTTCGTTCGACCTCGGCTACCGCTGGGAATGGACCGAGAAGGCGGGGCTCATGCTGCAGCTCAACTATCTGCACCGGCGGCGCGACAAGGGGAGCGCGGCGGAGCCCGAGGACAGCGGCGGCAACGCGCTGTTTGCCAGCCCGGGCCTGAGCTACGCCCTGACGAGCGCGCTGCAGGTGTACGGCTTCCTGCAGCTGCCGATCTACCAGTACGTCAACGGCGTGCAGCTCACGGCGGACTGGGCGCTGCTCGCCGGCCTCAGTGCGCGCTTCTAGTCAGGCACGTGCCGCCGAGAGCACCTGCCGGCTGCACACCACCTCGCCGTGGGCGAAGCGCTCGTGGTTGGCTTCGACCGCGGCGAGGTCGTACAAGTAGTTCACCATCACGCCGAGCGATTCGGCGAGGCCCTTGTCGGAAAGGTCGGCGCCCAGGTTGATGCGCTCCAGGCGCGCGCCGTTGTCGAGGTGAAAGCGCGCCACCGGATCGCCCAGCGGCGTGGCGCCGTGGCGCGCGAGGAACACCGAGGCCGACGAGGCGAGCAGCTTCTGGTCCTCCTCGCTTAGCGAGGCGTCGCGCACCGCCGCGGCGAGGCGCTCGAGGTCCGGGCCGTGGCGCAGGCGCAGCGCGGCCGCCGCCGCGACGCCCTGCACCCCGGCGAGCCATTTACGCAAGCCCGGCACCGGCGAGAGCGTGCAGTAGCGCTTGACCGAGGGCACCTGCCCGCGCAGCTCTTCGGCCACGCGTTTGATGAGGAAGTTGCCCAGCGACACGCCCTTCAGCCCGGGCTCGCAGTTGCTGATGGAGTAGAACGCCGCTACGCGCGGCTCGGTGCCTTCGGCCGCGCTGTCGCTGCCGATGAGCTGCGCGATGGAGCGCGGGATCGCGCTCACCAGCGCCACCTCGACGAAAATCAGCGGCTCGCCGGGCAGCTGCGGGTGGAAAAAGGCGAAGCAGCGCCGGTCGCTTTGCAGGCGCCGGCGCAGGTCGCCCCAGTCGTGGATCGCGTGCACCGCCTCGTGGCGGATGATCTTCTCGAGCAGCGCGGCGGGCGAGTTCCAGTCGACCTGCCGCAGGTCGAGGAAGCCCGGATTGAACCAGGTGGCGAGGAGGTGGCTGAAGTCGGCGTCCACCGCACGCAGTTGCCGCTGGCGCGGCAGCAGGCGCAGCAGCTCGCGGCGCATCGCGACCACGGTGGCGACGCCGCCGCCCGAGCGGCTCAGGCGCCGCAGCAGCTCGCGGCGCGGCGACTCGACCGCTTCCTGCAGCTCCAGGATGCGCTCGGGATCGGCCTGCTCGGCATAGGCCTGCGCCGCACGCAGTACGCGCTGGCGCTCGGGGACGATGGAAGCAAGGAAATCGAAGAACGCCGCCCGCGACGGCTCGGCGAGCTGCGCCCACAGGCGGATGATTTCGGCGGCGATCGCCGCGCCGTTGGCCGCGCCGGCCCCGGACAAGAGGCGCCGGCAGCACAGCTCCAGCTCGCGCAGCGCGGCGCTGGATTTTGCCTCGGGCGAACGGGTGAAGAGGCTGCGGAACACGCTCGACATGGTAGGGGGCGAATGTTACGCCTCGCGCCGGAGCGATTGATGCTGTGCGCCGATGGGATAATGAGCAGCGGCCATCAATCGCCGTCGGGTATTTCCCGACTCACTGCTGCACTATGTGTGCCGCCTCGTGCGCGATGATGCCGTGCGTTGCCTTCGTCGGGTGGATGCCGTCCCAGAAGAGGTACTCGTCCGCCTTCTTGCAGGCGAACGGCGGCGCGCTCGGCGTGATGCAGGCCGCCGTCACGTTGCGCAGCCCGAAAAGCCGGGGGTTGGCCATCACCGTGTTCAGCTTTGCATAGGCGTCCAAGCGCGTGAAGCGCACGCCCGGCAGCGCCGGGGCGAGCTGCGCGAGCAGGCCGTCGAGGCCGGCGTTGAACGCCACGGTGAGCTGACCGGCGGGCACGGCGGCGCCGAGGGCGCCGACCGCCGGCGTGCGGCCGATGTCGGGCGCGCTCCACACGAGGAACTCTCGCGCCCCGGCCACGTAAAGCTGCATGAGGCTGTCGCTGATGGAAAACAGCGCCGCCGACAGGATCGCCGCCGGGTCGCCGCCACCGGCGGCCGCAAGCAGCGCATCGCGCAGGTCGTTGCCGCCCATCTCGACCACGTAAAGCGAATCCGGGGACGCCTCGCCGCCCGCGTCCTGCAGGAAGCGGCGCACCTGGTCGGGCAGGTTCACGTTCATGCCGTCGTCATAGGCGCGCGCGCCGCCCACCGCATAGTTGCTGCCGCCGGCGTCGCCGAAGGCGGGCCTTGCGCTTCCCCCAAGGCCGAGCCGCCGGGCGAATTGCTCCGCCCAGGTGGCGCCGTTGCTGAAGTGGTGGCCGCCTCTGGCATAAGGCCGGTCCGGGACGAGGAACGGGTCGACCGACCAGTCCGGCGGCGTGCTCGATTCGCCGCGCAACGCGAAGGCGTTGCCCGGATCCGACAGACTGGTACCGAAGAAGACGATGCGGTCGAAAGGCGCCTTGTCGGCCGCCCAGGCGGGCGCGCAGGCGAGCAGCGAGACGACGAGCCAGTGTCTGGCGAGCATGTGGACCTCCCCTCGCCGGGAATCATCGCACAAGCCGTTGCGTTCGCGCGAGCGCTGCATTAGCGTGGCGGCAAGGAGGAGGGGATATGCAACCACGTCTGCTGGTTCTTGCAGGGCTGCTTGTCGCGTGCAACGCCGCAGCGGGCGGCTCGCCCATCGTGCCGGGCAGCCTGAAAGTCGAGACCTACGATGGCGTTACCGACGATCTGCTTTCCGCGGGGCTGAATCTCGAAGGTCTGCAGGCGGCAGCGGCGCCGGGCTTCGCGGATCGGTTGAACCCGACGCCGGCCGAGCTGCGCCGGCGCGCGATCTACAACAACTACCGCGGCATCGTGGACCCGGTGAGCGCCGGCGGCATGGGCCTGCTGTGGGGTCCCAAGTCCCCGGGCACCCCTAGCTTCGAGGGGGCAACCTTCGGATTGATCCCCGGCGTGGAATACAAGGCGTACCTGCGCGAGCGCCATGGCCGGCATGTCGGCAACATTCCCGCGGCGGTGCAGATCCCGCGCCACTTCAACCCCAACAAGCCCTGCATCGTGCTTGCCTCGCCCTCCGGCTCCCGCAGCCTGTACGGCGGCATCGGCATCGCGGAGTGGGCGCTGTTCAAAGGCTGCGCAGTCGCCCTGCCCGGCAAAGGCACCGACACCGGGTTCCATCTGCTCACGCCTGACATGGCGAACGATCTGGACGGCGTCTACGCCCCGGCCGAGGCGCTCGGCGACGACGCGCAGTTCGCGGTGCGGCGCTCGCCCGGCCTGGAGGCGTACGCCGCCGCCAATCCGCACCGCGTCGCCACCAAGCACGCGCACTCGCAGATCAACCCGGAGCGCCTGTGGGGCGACTATGCGCTGCAGGGCATCGAGTTTGCCTTTTGGGCCCTCCAAGATCACTTCAACAGGCGCTTCGACAAGAAAAACACTTTGGTGATCGCCGCGGGCGCATCCAACGGCGGCGGCATGTCGCTGCGCGCGCTGGAGGCCGACGGCAGCGGCCTGATCGACGGCGTGGTGGTTACGGAGCCCAACATCCAGCCGCAAGGCGGGCGTTTCACCATCCGCGTCGGCAACGGGGCGGCGTTTGATCCGCGCGGCCGCAGCCTGTACGACTCGATCACGCTAATGAGCGTCTTTGCGGCCTGCGCCGCGCACGCGCCCGGCGCCGCCGGCACCGTGCTGTTCGGGCCGCAGCCCGCTGGAGTCAATCGCTGCATCTCGCTGCGCGAAAAAGGCCTGATCTCGGGCGATACGCTGCTCGACCAGGCCAACGCGGCGCGCGAAAAGCTGCGCGAGCACGGCTACGATGCGCCGCAGGACTGGGGCATCGCCTCGCACGACACGCTGGGCCTGTGGCGCTCGCTGCAGGTAACGTACGCCAACGCCCACGGGCGCTTCGCCGTTCAAGACAACCTGTGCGGCATGAGCCTCGCCGCAACCGACGCGCTCGGCCGGCCGGCGCCGCTCGCGGCGGAGCCCGCGGCCCGGTTGTTCGCCGACAGCTCCGGCGTGCCGCCCACCGGAAGCATCAACGTCATCGCCGATACGGCAGCGAACGGCCCGATTATCGAGGGGGTAGCCACGGTGTCTTCGTCCACCGGACGTGCGGACCTGAACATCGACGGCGCGCTGTGCTT
Source organism: Burkholderiales bacterium (assembly GCA_036259215.1). Classification (GTDB taxonomy): domain Bacteria; phylum Pseudomonadota; class Gammaproteobacteria; order Burkholderiales; family SG8-39; genus SCGC-AG-212-J23. Next base: position 4,806 of record DATACE010000139.1, read on the forward strand.
TCGCGCGCTGGAAACCGGGGAGGGACTGGACGGCCGCGGCTGGGCGAACTTCGCGCGGGTGCAGCACGGCACGCGCGAAATCGAGACCACCGGCCGCCTGCATGGCCGGCCGGCCATCATCATCCATGGCCGCCAGGACGCCCTGGTGTTCCCGAACCTGCACTCGCGGGCCTACTACGCGCTCAACCAGGAGCAGGAGCGCGGCAAGAGCAACCTGAGCTACATCGAAGTCACCACCGGCCAGCACTTCGATGCCTTCGTGTCGTCCCTCTTCTTCGGCCCCACGGGCGTGCAGTTCGCGCCGCTGCACTATTACTTCGTGCAGGCGATGGACAACATGTATGCGCATTTGACCGCCGGCGCGCCGCTGCTTGCGTCGCAGGTCGTCAGACCCACGCCGCGCGGCTTACAGCCCTATACGGCGGAGAACGTGCCGACGCTCCTGCCGCCGGCGAAGGTTGTCCCCGCCGCCGGCGACCGCATCCGCTTCGACCATCAACAGCTCCTCATTCCGGAGTAAAGCCATGGAAAACCGACGCGATTTTTTCAAGACGGCGGGGCTGGCCGCGGTAGCCGCAGCGCTCGCCGGGTCCGAGGTGCGGGCAGACGGCGGCGCGCACCGCGACGACCTGTTCAAGGCGGTCAAGCGCGCGCGCATTTTCGATCTCTCGCATACCTGGGACGAGAATTCGCCCATCGCCGGCGTCAACCCGCCTTACAGCATGTCGCTCACCGAGCCCGGTGCGGCCAACCATGCGGGCACCCGCGGCATGTTCGGCGACGGCGACCAGCTTTCCTTTGCGGGCGAGGTGCAGCACTGGAGCGGGCAGCACGGCGCGCCGAGCATCGACGCCATCGGCCACATCGGCCAGGACGGCCTGCTGTTCCACGGCGTGAACGCGGCCGACTCGACCAGCGATGCCCGCGGCATCGGCCGCAGCGGCGTGGGGGCGCACCTGGACATCGCGCACTACCCCAAGGAGCTGCTAATCAACCGCGCGGTGCTGCTCGACGTGGCGCGCTTCATCAACCGCAGCAGCGCGCCGCTTGCGCCGGGCTACAACATCACCGGCGAGATCCTCGCCGACACCGCGCGTCACCAGCGGGTGAATCCGCGGCGCGCCGATACGGTTCTGATCCGCACCGGCTGGGGCCAGTATTTCGCCGGCAATCCCGGCCTTTACAAGGGAGACAGCGCCGCCGGCGTGGGCGTCTCGGGTGCGGAGTACCTCGCCAAGCAGGGGGCCAAGCTGGTCGGCAACGACACGCTCACCTTCGAGGTGCGGCCGCCCATCGCCTTCCCGCCGGAGACGCCGGCCTTCCAGGTGTTCCCGGTGCACATGCTGCTCATCGCGCAGAACGGCATCCACATCATCGAGAACTACGATCTGGAGGAGATCGCCGCGGCGAAGGAGTACGAGTTCCTGCTGGTGGTGCCGCCGCTCAAGATCCGCGGCGGGACCGGCTCGGCGCTGCGCTCGTTCGCGCTGGTGCCCTGAGGCGAGCCCGGCTCAGCGCCGGGCGGCGGAGAGCACCTGGCGGCTGGAGACCACCTCGCCGCGCATGAAGCGCTCGTGGTTGATTTCGACCGCGCCCAGGTCGTAGAGGTAGTTGACCATCACGCCGAGGGATTCGCGCACGCCCTTGTCGGAGAGGTCCGCGCCAAGGTTGATGCGCTCCAGCCGCGCGCCGTTGTCGAGGTGAAAGCGCGCCACCGGGTCGCCGGACGGGGTGGCGCCGTAGCGCGCGAGATAAGTGGCGGCGCACGCGGTGAGCATGGCCTGGTCGTCGCGCTCGAGCGAGCCGTTGCGCACGGCTGCGGCCAGCCGCTCCAGGTCGGCGCCGTGGCGCTGGCGCAGCGCCTCGGCCACAGCGACGCCCTGCGCGGCGGCCAGCCATTTGCGCAGGCCCGGGACCGGCGAGAGCGTGCAGTAGCGCTTGACCGACGGCACCTCGCCGCGCAGCTTCTCCGCGACGCGCTTGATCAGGAAGTTGCCGAGCGAGACCCCCTTCAATCCGGGCTCGCAGTTGCTGATGGAGTAGAACGCGGCCACGCTGGGCGCCTTGTCGTTGCGCGAGCGCACGCTGCGGTCGTCGATGACGTGCGCGATCGAGCGCGGGATGGCGCCCAGCAGGGCCACCTCCACGAATATCAGCGGCTCCTCGGGAAGCTGCGGGTGGAAGAAGGCGAAGCAGCGCCGGTCGGACTGCAGGCGGCGGCGCAGGTCGTCCCAGTCGCGGATGGCGTGCACCGCCTCGTGGCGGATGATTTTCTCGAGCAGCGAGGCGGGCGCGTTCCAGTCCACGCGCCGCAGGTACAGGAAGCCGGGGTTGAACCAGGACGACAGCAGGTGGCTGAAATCGGCATCGACCGCGCTCAGCTCGGGGCGCCGGCGCAGGATGCCGACCAGGGCGCGGCGCATCGCCACGATGGCGGCGACGCCGCCGCTGCTGCGGTTCAGCCGCTGCAGCAGCACGCGGCGCGGCGGGTACACGGCCTTCTGCAGCTCGACCACGCTCTGCGGCGAGGCGTTCTCGGCATAGGCCTGCGCCGCCTTCAGCACCCGCTCGCGCTCGGGCGCCAGCGAATCGAGGAACTCGAAGAACGCGACCTGTGCGGGCTCGCCCAGCTCCTCCCAGCGGCGGATGACGTCGGCGGCGATCGCCTCGCCGTTGGCGGTGCCCGCTTCCGAGAGCAGCCTGCGGCAGC
>DATACE010000140.1:0-3936 GCA_036259215.1 Burkholderiales bacterium
GGCGAGCCCGGCACGTTCAAGGACCGCTGGTACCTGGAGCGCGACCCGCACCGCTTCCTCGAAGGCATGCTGGTGGCCGCGTGGTGCGCCGGCGTGGGCGAGATCTGGATCTACCTCAGGGACGAGTACGCCGGCTGCCGCGCCATCCTGGAGAAGGAATTGGCCCGCTTGGATGCCGAAGCGCCGTGCGCGCTTCCCCCGATCCATCTGAGAAGAGGTGCGGGGGCCTACATCTGCGGGGAAGAGTCGGCGATGATCGAGTCGATCGAAGGCAAGCGCGGCATGCCGCGCCTGCGCCCGCCGTACGTCGCCCAGGTGGGGCTCTTCGGCCGCCCGACGCTCGAGCACAACATGGAGACGGTGTACTGGGTGCGCGAGATCGTGGAGAAGGGCGCGGCCTGGTTCGCCGCGCAGGGGCGCCACGGGCGCAAGGGCCTGCGCTCGTTCTCGGTCTCGGGGCGGGTGAAAAAGCCCGGCGTGCATGTTGCGCCCGCGGGCATCACGCTGTCGGAGCTGGTGAACGAATATTGCGGGGGCATGCTCGAGGGCCACGAGCTGTATGCCTACCTGCCCGGCGGCGCCTCGGGCGGCATCCTGCCCGCCTCCAAGGCGGACATCCCGCTCGACTTCGACACGCTGCAGCCGCACGGCTGCTTCATCGGCTCGGCCGCGGTGGTTGTCCTGTCCGACAAAGACAAAGCCAGCGCTGCGGCGGTGAACCTGATGAGGTTCTTCCACGACGAGTCGTGCGGCAAATGCACGCCCTGCCGCGTCGGCACCGGCAAGGCGGTGCAGCTCATGGAGCAGAAAAGCTGGAACCAACCGCTGCTGCAGGAGCTCTCACAGGCGATGATGGATGCGTCCATCTGCGGCCTAGGCCAGGCCGCCCCCAACCCGGCGTTGAGCGTCATGAAATATTTTCCGCACGAGATAAATGACTAGAAAGGCCCAGTTTCCATGGAGCGCTTAGGCACGCAGCAGCTGGCCATGATGCCGATCGAGTTCAAGCTGAACGGCAAGACGGTGGTGGGCCGCCCGGACGAGCCGATCATCACCACGGCGCAGAAGCACGGGGTCGAGATTCCGCACCTGTGCCACGGCGGCAACCAGCGCTCCGACGGCAACTGCCGCTCGTGCGTGGTCGAGATCAAGGGCGAGCGCGTGCTGGCTCCCTCGTGCTGCCGCTATCCGAGCGCCGGGATGGAAGTCACCACCAACTCGCCGCGCGCGCTGGCCTCGCAGAAGATGGTGCTCGAGCTGCTGCTGTCCGACATGACCGAGAAAAGCTACACGCGCGACAACAAGGTGGCGTACTGGGCCGAGCGCCTGCGCGTAGGCAGCCCCAGATTTGCATCGAGAAAGCAGCCCAGGGCGGACCTGTCGCATCCCGCCATCGCGGTGAACCTGGACGCCTGCATCCAGTGCACGCGCTGCGTGCGCGCCTGCCGCGAGGTGCAGGTAAACGACGTCATCGGCTATGCCTACCGCGGGGACCGCTCGCTGCCGGTGTTCGACTTCGACGACCCGATGGGCGAGTCCACCTGCGTGGCCTGCGGGGAATGCGTGCAGGCCTGCCCCACCGGCGCGCTCATGCCCGCGCGCAACGCCGGCCTGCAGCAGATCGACGCGAAGGTCGACTCGGTGTGCCCGTTCTGCGGCGTGGGCTGTCTGCTCACCTACCACGTCAAGCAGAACGTCATCCAGTTCGTCACCGGCAAGGACGGCCCGGCCAACCGCCACCGCCTGTGCGTGAAAGGGCGCTACGGCTTCGACTACGTGCAGCATCCGCAGCGGCTGACCAAGCCGCTCATCCGGCGCGACGGCGTGGCGAAGTCGGCGAGCTTCAGCGTAGACCCCGGCGACTGGGGCGCGGTATTCCGCGAGGCTTCATGGGACGAGGCGCTCGATCTTGCGGCAAAGGGACTGCGTTCCATCCGCGACCAGGATCGTTACGCGCTCGCGGGCTTCGGCTCGGCCAAGGGCTCCAACGAGGAGGCCTACCTGTTCCAGAAGCTGGTGCGCACCGGCTTCGGCACCAACAACGTCGACCATTGCACGCGCCTTTGCCACGCCTCCTCGGTGGCGGCGCTGCTCGAAGGCGTGGGCTCGGGGGCGGTGTCCAACCAGGTGAGCGACGTGCTGGAGGCCGAGGTGGTGCTGGTGATCGGGGCCAACCCGACGTCCAACCACCCGGTGGCCGCGACGTGGATGAAGAACGCCGCCAAGGCCGGCGTCAAGCTGATCGTGGCCGATCCTCGCCGCGGCGACCTTGCGCGCTATGCCACCCACTACCTGCAGTTCAAGCCGGACACCGACGTGGCGCTGCTGAACGCCATGATCCATACCATCATCGACGAAGGGCTGGTCGACGCGAAGTTCGTCGCCGACCGCACGAGCGGCTTCGACGCGCTGAAGGAAAACTCGAAGAGCTACTCGCCCGAGGCGATGGCCCCGCTGTGCGGCATCCCGGCCGAAACGATTCGCGAAGTGGCGCGCATGTTCGCGACCTCGAGGGGCTCGATGATCCTGTGGGGCATGGGCGTCAGCCAGCACGTGCACGGCACCGACAACGCGCGTTGCCTGATCGCGCTCACGCTGATGACCGGCCAGATCGGCCGCCCCGGCACGGGCCTGCACCCGCTGCGCGGACAGAACAACGTGCAGGGCGCCTCGGATTCGGGCCTCATTCCGATGATGTACCCGGACTACCAGCGGGTGAACACCGACGAGGCGAACCGCCGCTTCGAGCAATTCTGGGGAACACCGCTCGACAAGAAGCCCGGCCTCACGGTGGTGGAGATCATGGACGCGGCCTACGAGGGCAGGATCCGCGGCATGTACATCATGGGCGAGAACCCGGCGATGTCGGACCCGGATGTCGACCATGCGCGCGCCGCGATGGCAAAGCTCGAGCACCTCGTGGTGCAGGATCTGTTCCTCACGGAAACCGCGTACCTCGCCGACGTGGTGCTGCCGGCCACGGCGTGGCCCGAGAAGGACGGCACGGTGACCAACACCGACCGCATGGTGCAGCTGGGCCGCCGCGCCCTAAAAGCGCCGGGCGAGGCGCGCGAGGACCTGTGGATCATCGTGGAGCTGGCGAAGCGGCTGGGCCTGGCCTGGACCTACGCCCATCCGCGGGATGTGTTCGAAGAGATGCGCGGCTGCATGGATTCCATCAAAGGCATCACGTGGGAGCGCCTGGAGCGCGACTCCTCCGTGACCTATCCGTGCGAGAACGAAGGCGATGCGGGCGAGCCGGTGGTCTTCCGGACGCATTTCCCGACCGCCACCGGGCGCGCCAGGTTCGTTCCGGCCGACGTCATTCCGGCCGCCGAGCGCCCGGATGCCGACTACCCCATGGTGCTGCTCACCGGCCGGCAGCTGGAGCACTGGCACACAGGCGCCATGACGCGCCGCTCCGGCGTGCTGGACGCCATCGAGCCCGAGCCCACCGTGTCGATGCACCCGCTCGACATGCAGCAGGCCGGCGTGAAGCCCGGCGACGTGATTACCATCGAGTCGCGCCGCGGCAGGATCGCGCTGTACGTGCGCCAGGACGAGGGCATTCCGCGCGGGGCGGTGTTCGTGCCGTTCGCCTACTACGAGGCGGCGGCCAACCTGCTCACCAACCCGGCGCTCGATCCCTTCGGCAAGATCCCGGAGTTCAAGTATTGCGCGGTGCGCGTGACCCGCGGCGGCGAGCGCCCGGGAGACCCCGGCTACGGCAAGGGCCGTACGCTGGAAGAGCTGTACGGCTAAGAAAAAATTCACCCTCAGAGGAGTCTAGATCGCCATGCCGTCCGACATCGAAATCGCGCAGGCCGCGAAGCTCCACCGCATCTCGGCGGTGGCACGCGAGAAGCTGGGCATCGCCGAGGAGCACCTTGAGCCCTACGGGCATTACAAGGCCAAGGTGTCGCTCAGGCACCTGGA
>DATACE010000141.1:0-2872 GCA_036259215.1 Burkholderiales bacterium
ACTCCGCCGAAGTGGTCCACTACTGCGGCTCGGGCGTTGCGGCCTTCGAGCACCTCCAGGAATTCCTGCTTCAGCGCTTCGGGCGCCTTGTGCGTGCCGTTGGAGGCAAGGTTGTCCGCGTTGAAGCGGTTGCGCGCCCCGGGGATGTGGCCTGCCACCGGATCGATCGGCTCCTGCTCGCCGCGAAAGCGCGCCGGCGCGCGCGCATCCAGCAGGACCGATGCGCTGCCCACGTCACCCACGTTCACGCACGAAGCCAGGGCAGGCCGCACCGGGTAGCGCGTCTCGGGAAAACGAGGCATGTCGCGCGTTACAGACCTACCCTCCGCGACCCACTTCGCGAACCCGCCGTCCAGCACGGCCACCTCGCCGTGCCCGACCCAGCGCAACATCCACCACAAGCGCGCCGCCATGGCGCCATTGCCGCCGTCGTAGCAGACCACGCGGTCGCCGGCGGCAAGGCCGCTCTTCCCCAGCCACTCGACGAAATCACTGCGATCGGGCAAGGGGTGCCGGCCGTTCGTCCCGGTCTTGCGCCCGGAAAGGTCGCGCTCCAGGTGCGCGAACAGCGCGCCCGGGATGTGGCCTTCGCGGTAATGCTGCTCCCCGAGCGCAGGCTGCATCAGGTCATGGCGGCAATCGAACACCCGCCAATGCGCGGCATGCGCCGCCAGCTCAGCGGTCGAGACGAGCGTGGAGCCACTCATGAAAATGCACCTCGGCGTCTTCCATCGGCGACTGGTAGGGGCCGGCGTCGTCGATGCCCTGCTCGTAGAGCGCGCGCCGGCCGCCGTCCAGGCGCTCGCAGATCTCGTTGTCCTCGATGGCGGTTTCGGCGTAGGCCGCCTGCTGCGCTTCGATGAACTCGCGCTCGAACAGCGCGATTTCCTCGGGATAGTAGAACTCCACCACGTTGGTGGTGCGCGTGGGCGAGCGCGGGATCAGGTTCGAAACCACCAGCACGTTCGGGTACCACTCGAAGGTGAGCGCGGGATAGTAGGTCGCCCACAGCGCCCCGTGCCTGGGCGCGCGCCCGTCGAGCTGCTGCAGGCACATCTCCTGCCAGCGCTTGTACACCGGCGTGCCGGGCTGCTGCAGGCGCGCCTTGGCGGCGACGATCTGCACCGAGTAGTTCTCGCCGTAGTCCACGCTGAAGTTGTTGCAGTCGGCGAAATTGCCCAGCCCGGGATGGTAGAAATCGACGTGGTAGACCTCGAGGTAGGTCTCGATGAACGTCTTCCAGTTGACGTCGTACTCGTCGACCCGCACCGAGTCGAGCACGTAGCCGCTGAAATCCCAGTCGGCCACGGTGCTCACGCGCGCGAGGTCGCGGCGCGGGTCGCGCGGACCGCTGAACAGCAGCCCGTTCCAGCTCGTGAGCGCCCGGGAGCGCAGCTTGACGCAGGGACTTTCGGCGAACTGCGGCGCGCCTAGCAGCTCGCCGTGCAAGTCGTAGGTCCAGCGGTGCAGCGGGCAGACGAGGCTCTGCGCGTTGCCGCGCCCCTTGAGCATGAGGGACTGCCGGTGGCGGCAGACGTTGGAGAGCAGCTCCACCCCCTTCGGCGTGCGCACCAGCATCCAGGCATCGCCGGTCCACGGCAATACGTAGTAATCGCCGACGTTCGGCACCATCAGCTCGTGGCCGACGTAGTTCGGCCCGGCGTCGAACAGCCGCCGCTTCTCCAGCTCGAAATGCGCTGGATCGAAGTACCATGAGGCCGGCAGGCTGGGGCGGGCCGGCCGCACCTGCGCAAGCTGCGCCGCGTCGGACATTCGTTGTAAAGACCCTAAAAAAACAGTATTTTACTCATAGATGAGCAAGCCTTCAGGCGAGCTTTCCTTCGAGAAAGCGCTCGCCGAGCTGGAAAAAATCGTGGCGCGCATGGAAAGCGGCCAGCTTTCGCTGGAGGAGGCGCTCGCCACCCACAAGCGCGGGCTGGAGCTCGCGCGCTTCTGCCAGCAGAAGCTGGAGGCGGCGCAGCAGCAAGTCAAGGTCCTCGAAGGCGAAGTGCTCAAGCCGCTGGCAACCGCGGCCGGCGCCGACGAGAGTGATCGAGACTGATTTCCAGTCCTGGATGGGCAGGGTGCAGGCGCGCATGGAAGCGGTCCTGGGGCGCTTGCTGCCCGCCGCGCAGCTCTCGCCGGCGCGCCTTCACCAGGCCATGCGCTACGCGGTGCTCGAAGGCGGCAAGCGCGTGCGGCCGCTGCTCGCCTTCGCCGCCGGGGAGCTCGCGCAGGCGGACGCCCAGCGGCTCGAAACCGTGGCGGCCGCGGTGGAGCTGATCCATGCCTACTCCCTCGTGCACGACGACCTGCCGTGCATGGACGACGATGTCCTGCGGCGCGGCAAACCCACGGTGCACGTCGAGTACGACCAGGCGACCGCACTGCTGGTGGGCGACGCGCTGCACTCGCTCGCCTTCCAGCTGCTCGCGGAGCATCGCCTCGCCGACAGCGCCCCCGCGCAGCTCGAGATGGTGCGCACGCTCGCGCTTGCCGCCGGCTCGCGCGGCATGGCCGGCGGCCAGCAGATGGACCTCGAGTCCACCGGCCGTCAGCTCGGCCTGCCCGAGCTAGAGCTCATGCACATTCACAAGACCGGTGCGCTCATCCGGGCTGCGGTGACGCTCGGCGCGGCGTGCGGGCAGGTGGGCGAAAGCGAGAAGGCAAAGCTGGACCACTACGCCAACAGCGTGGGGCTTGCCTTCCAGGTGGTGGACGACGTGCTCGACGGCGAGGCGAGCACGGCGACCCTGGGCAAGACCGCCGGCAAGGATTTGCGCCAGGGCAAGCCCACCTACGTCTCGACGCTCGGCATGGCGCGAGCGCGCCAGCTCGCCGGCGAGCTGCGCGCCGAGGCGCACGCGGCGCT
>DATACE010000142.1:0-2090 GCA_036259215.1 Burkholderiales bacterium
CACGCGGTAGTCGAAGCTGTCGTGCGTATGCCCGTGCACCCAGAGCTGGCAGCGGCTGCCCTCGAGCAGGTGCTCGGCATCGGAAACGAAGCACGCGTTCAGCAGCGAGCCGGCGAAGCGCGGATGGATGCTCCCCGGAGAGGGCGCATGGTGGGTGATCACCACGGTGGGCCCGGCGTGCGGCTCGGCGAGCTTGCGCTCCAGCCATGCGGCGTTTCGCGCAAATAGCGCGGCCGAATCCTCGGGGGTAAACGCCTCGATCCTTGCACGTGCACCGGCGAGCCGGCGCACAGCCGCCTGAGCTCGCTCACGGTGCCGCCGAGGCTCGCGCCGTAGAACTCGTGGTTGCCGGGAACGTAGAGCACCGGCTTGCCGAAACCCGCCGCCCAGGCGGCCGATGCCCCGGGGCGGGCGATGTCGCCGGCCAGGATCACCGCATCGGCGTTCGCCGCCGGCACCTCGAGCGGCGCGACGCTGAGGTGCAGGTCCGACAGGACGTGGAGCCTTACGGCGCTTTCCTCATGCGCGCGGCGCCGGTGGGAATGGGGCCGCCGTGCGGGCGGCGCCGGCCGGACTTCACTTCCTCGTACCAGATGTCGTGGTGCTCGCGCGCCCACTCCTCGTCGGTCCAGCCGGTGCGCATGTTGCCGTAGGTGCCGGCGACGCCGATGGTGCCGAGGTAGATATGGCCGAGCGAAATGGCGATGTAGATCAGCGCGGCGATGGCGTGCACGGCCCATGCGTCCTGCATCACCGCGCGCGTTTGGTCGAAGTTCGGAAACAGCAGCACGACGCCCGACCAGCTCACCGCGATCGACAACCCTACCACCCCGACCCAGAACCAGACCTTCTCGCCGCCGTTGAAGCGCCCGGATGACACGTGCTTGCCGCGCGCCATGTAAGCCCAGGCATTGGCGAGCCAGCGCAGGTCGTAGGCGCGCGGGAAGTTGTCCTTGACGTACACCAGGATCATCGCCGCCACGGAGACGATGAACAGCGGCGCGATGAAGTTGTGCAGGTTCTTGGCCGCCATGGTGAGCCAGGAAAACAGCGTATAGCCCATCACGGGCAGCAGCACATGTTTGCCGAACAGCATGATGAGGCCCGAGATGCCGAGCACGCAGAAGCTGATGGCGACCGTCCAGTGCACGATCATCTCGAGCGGCGTGAAGCGGCGCATGAGGCGGCCGCTGGGCGGGTGCTTCAGCTTCAGCGAGCCTTTCCACGCATAGAAGGCGAGGATGATGAGCGCCACGCCCACCACCAGCCAACCGCCGTAGAAGGTGACCGGGCCGTTGCGGAACTGCCGCCAGGCTTCGCCGGCGGTGACGCTCACGTCCTGCCCGAGGAAGCGCGCCGGCGGCTGGATCAGCACCTCCATTTCGCGCCCGGGCAGGCTGGTGTAGTTCGGCGTGCCCCGCTGCACCTCGCGCCAGACCGGCGCGTTGTTCCCCGGCTGCGTGAGCTGGCGCTGCTGCTGCGCCTGCTCCGGAGTGGTGGGCGCGGCATTCTGCTGCGGCGCCTGCTGTGCCGCGGCCGCCCCGGCGAAGGCCAGCGACAGCGCAACCAGGAACGTCTTCATTGGTAGATTCGCCTGTATTCGTGCTGCGTGAGCTGGCGGCGCTTGATCTGCTCTTCCCAGCTGCCCTGGTCACCCTGCTTCCATTGCGCGCCGCCGAGCTGCGCCGCCAGCGGCGCGTTGTCCCAGGGCTTGGTGTCGGCCTTGCCCTGGTAACGCTTCTCGGACTGGGGCTGGACCACCTGCTCGCGCTCGCCGCACGCCGCGAGGCCGAAGAGCGCCGCACAAAGCAGGGAAACTGCCATGCGGCCGTAGTGGTGTCGGCGACAGTCGTCCACGCGATGCTCCATTCAAAGCCCTGTGAACCCGTGGGCGGCGCGAAGTTCCACGACCGCCGTCGCGCCGTTGCGGTTCAAGACTTGCCTGCGGCCGGCTGGGCAGGCTGCAGTTGTCCCGACCCCGCGCCCGGCCGGCCCGGCCCGTAGGCCGTGCCCCAGCCCCAGACTTCCGAGCCCTTGCCCCGGCGCAGCACGCGCTCCCGGTAGATGTCGGCGATCACGTCGCCGTCGCC
>DATACE010000143.1:0-2394 GCA_036259215.1 Burkholderiales bacterium
GCCCGAATTCCCAACCGGGCTCTGACCCCCGGTGCTTTGCCCGTATCATCGGGCGTCATGAAGACCCTGATTCGAAACGGGTCCGTCGTGACGATGGATCCGAAGCTGAAGGAGTTCGAGGGCGACGTGCTGATCCAGGACGACAGGATCCTGGCGGCAGGGCCGCGCCTGGAGGCGAACGGCGCGCAGGTGATCGACGCGAGCGGCATGGTGGTGATGCCCGGCCTGGTCAACTCGCACATCCACACCTGGGAGCTTTCGCTGCGCGGCATCGGCGCCGACTGGATCAGCGCGCGCGACTACTTCGCCAACATCCACGGCAACCTCGCGCAGCGCTTCGAGGCCGAGGACAATTACGTCGCCAACCTGCTGGGGGCGCTCGCGCAGCTGAACGCGGGCACCACCACGATCTTCGACTGGTGCCACAACCTGCGCTCCTCCGAGATGACCGACGCCTCGCTGGACGGCATCGTTGAATCGGGCATCCGCGCGGTGTTCGGCCACGGCACCGCGAAGCCCATGGGCGTGAAGCAGGCGAAGCCCTATTACGAGATTCCGCAGCCGCGCGAGGAGATCCGGCGCCTGCGTACCGGGCGGCTCGCCTCGGACGACGGCCTGGTGACGCTTGCGCTCGCCATCCTCGGGCCGGACTACGGCACCTACGAGGTGGCCGAAGCCGACATCCGCCTGTCGCGCGAGTTCGGCATTCTGAACAGCGCGCATACCGCCGGCCGCCAGGGCAAGCGCATGGTGCCCGACGGCTACTGGCGCCTGGCGAAGGCCGGCCTGCTCGGCCCCGACCACAATATCGTGCACGGCAACTGCCTGCCCGATGACGAGCTGAAGATGATCGTGGAGGCCGGCTGCTCGGTGTCGGCCACCTGCATGGCCGAGCTCCTGAACTGGGACCAGCCGCCGCTGGTGGGGCGCCTGGAGCGCCTGGGTGCGACCCCGGCCATCGGCACCGACGTCGACCCGTACTTCGCCGCCTCGATGTGGCAGGAGATGCGCCGCGCTTTCCTGCACCAGCGCGAGATGGACAACCGCGCGCTCTCCGCGCAGGGCCGCTGGCCGGCCGAGAGCCACGCCACCACCGTGCGCACCGCGCTGCGCTGGGCCACGCTGGGCGGCGCGAAGGCGCTGCGCCTGGAAGACAGGATCGGCTCGATCACCCCCGGCAAGCAGGCCGACGTCATCCTGGTGCGCAGCGATGACCTCAACATCTTCCCCTCGGTGCCGCTGGGCGACCCGGTGCAGGCGGTGGTGATGAACGCCGAGACCGCCAATGTCGACACGGTGCTCGTGGCCGGCAAGGTGGTGAAGCGCCACGGCAAGCTCGCCTTCCCCGCCGCGCGCATCGAGAAATTGAAAGCAGAAGTGCTCGCCTCGCGCGAGCGCGTGATGAAAAAAGGCAATTACGTCTACCGTCCCGTCGAGGAGGGCCCCCGGCCATGAAGCGGTTATCGATTTTTCTGGCGACCAGTTTTTTTGCTTCGCTGGTTTATGCGCAAAGCTATCCTTCGAAGCCCATCAAGCTGATCCACGGCTTCGTGCCCGGCGGCAACGTCGACATCACGGCGCGCGTGGTGGGCCAGCCGATGTCGGAGATCCTCGGCCAGCCGTTCGTGGTGGAAGGCCGCCCGGGCGCGGGCGGCACGGTGGCGGCGGCCGCGGTGGCGCGCGCGGACCCCGACGGCTACACGCTGTTCATGATGGCCTCCGGCCACGCGGTCTCACCGGGGCTTTACGCCTCGCTGCCCTACGACCCGGTGAACGACTTCACCATGGTGTCGCTTGCGGCGCAGTTTCCGTTCGTGATCGCGGTGGCGCCGGACCATCCGGCGAAAAGCCTGGCCGAGCTCATCCAGCAGGCCAAAGCCAAGCAGGGGCAGGTGTCGCTTGCGCACGCGGGCGTGGGCACCGGCATGCACCTCGCCACCGTGCTGCTGCAAAGCCGCTCGGGCATCCAGTTCAATTTGATTCCCTAAAGGGCGGCAACCTCGCGCCGATGGCCGTGGCGCAGGGCCAGACCGAGGTGGTGTTCGACACGCCCGCCGGCATGGCGAGCCTCATCCAGGGCGGGCGCCTGCGCCCGCTCGCGGTGTCGAGCCCCGCGCGCTGGGCCAACTGGCCCGAGGTGCCGACCGTGGGCGAGACCGTGCCCGGCTTCGACGTGCGCGGCTGGATGGCGCTCGCCGGCCCGAAGGGCCTGCCCCAGCCGGTGCTCGAGCGCCTGCACAAGGCCATGCACCAGGCGCTCGCGCGCCAGGACGTGATCCAGCGCTTCGCGCAGATGGGCACCGGCGTCGCGCCCACCGAGCCCAAGCAGACCCAGGCCTTCCTCGGCTCGGAGATCGAGCGCTGGAAGAAAGTCATCAAGGACGCCGGCATTCC
>DATACE010000144.1:0-16364 GCA_036259215.1 Burkholderiales bacterium
CGCATGGCCACGACCGTGAGCGCGCGGCTGGGGGAATGGTTCGAGGTCGGCAGCGCGCTGGCGAGCGCCGCGCGCGACGATCGCGGCCTGGCCGCCGGCAGCCGGTCCCGCTCTTACGAAACGCGCCGCGTATGGCTGAAAATCGAGGAGCTGGCGCCTTGAAGCGGGCGCTCGAGCGCGCCTTCGCCGCCGACGGTCCGCTGGCAGCGGCCGTCCCGGGATTCCGGCTGCGCGCGCAGCAGCTCGAAATGTCGGCCGCGATCGGCGCAGCCATCCAGGAAACCGGCGTGCTGGTCGCTGAAGCGGGCACCGGCACCGGCAAGACCTTCGCGTACCTCGTGCCGGCGCTGCTCGGCGGCGGCAAGGTGATCGTCTCCACCGGCACCAAGACGCTGCAGGACCAGCTTTTCGAGCGCGACCTGCCGGCGGTCCGCGGTGCGCTCGCCTCCGGCGCTTCGGCCGCGGTATTGAAGGGCCGGGCCAACTACGTGTGCCTGTACCGGCTGCGCCGCGCCGCCAGCGAGGCGCGCCTGGCAAGCCGCGACGAGGCCGCGCAGCTGCGCCGCATCGAGCGCTTCGCCGCGGTGACCGCCACCGGCGACCGCGCCGACCTCGCCGACGTGCCCGAGGACGCGCCGGTGTGGATGCACGCGACCTCCACGCGCGACAACTGCCTGGGACAGAGCTGTCCGGATTACCGCGACTGCTTCGTGATGCGCGCGCGCAAAAACGCGCTCGCCGCCGACGTGGTGGTGGTCAACCACCACCTGTTCTTCGCCGACCTCGTGCTGCGCGAGGAGGGCATCTCCGAGCTGCTGCCGGCGTGCAACACGGTGATCTTCGACGAAGCGCACCAGCTTCCCGAGACCGCGCGCATGTTCTTCGGCGAGACGCTGTCTACCGCGCAGCTCGTCGAGCTCGCGCGCGACACGCGCCTGGAGCTGCGTGCCGCGGGCGGGGGCTCGCCCGAGCTCGACGGCCTCGCCGGCCGGCTGGAAAAGGCGGCGCGCGACTTGCGGCTCGCCTTCGGCGAGACGCCTGCGCGCTTTGCGTGGACCCAGGCAATGCGCCTGCCCGGGTTCGAGGCGGGCGTGGAAAAATTGAACGGCTGCCTGCACCAGATCGAGGAAGCGCTTGCGGCGCAGGCGGGGCGCTCGGAGGGCATCGATTCCTGCGCGCGCCGCGCGACGGCGGCGCTGCACACGCTCATCCGCCTGCGTGAAGGCGACGCGGCGAGCGAGGTGCGCTGGGCTGAGGTTTTCGCCCATGCAGTGCAGCTCCACGTGACCCCGCTATCCTCGGCGGAGCTGTTCAAAAAACAAATGAGCGATCACCCGCGCGCCTGGATCTTTACCTCGGCCACCCTGGCGGTGGGCGAGGATTTCGGCCATTTCACGCGCGAGCTCGGCGTGCCGCAGGCGCAGGCGCGTCGCTGGTCCAGCCCGTTCGATTTCCAGCAGCAGGCGCTGCTGTACCTGCCCAAGGGCCTGCCCCCCGACCCCAACGACGCGGCCTTCACCGAGGCAATGATCGAGGCGGTGCTCCCGGTGCTGCGGGCGAGCGGCGGCCGCGCGTTCCTGCTCTTCACCACGTTGCGCGCGCTGCGCCGCGCGCACGAGCTGCTGCACGGCCGAATGCCGTTTCCGCTGCTGGCGCAGGGGACCGGGTCGCGAAGCGAGCTGCTGGCGCGCTTTCGCAGCCTGGGCAACGCCGTGCTGCTGGGCAGCCAGTCCTTCTGGGAGGGCGTCGACGTGCGCGGCGAAGCGCTGTCGGTGGTGGTGATTGACAAGCTGCCGTTCGCGCCGCCCGACGACCCGGTGCTCGCCGCGCGCATCGAAGGCCTGCGCGCCCAGGGCGGCAACCCCTTCAACGACCTGCAGCTGCCGCAGGCGGTGCTGCAGCTCAAGCAGGGGGCGGGGCGCCTGATCCGCGACGAGACCGACCGCGGCGTGCTGATGCTCTGCGACCCGCGCCTGCTGTCGAAACCTTACGGGCGCCGCATCCTGGCGAGCCTGCCGCGCATGAAGCTCACGCGCGAGCTGGCCGAGGTGGAGGGCTTTTTTGCGCCTTCTCCTCCTCGATGTGGATACGGATGATGTCCTCGAAGCTGGCGTCGGCGCGAAAGCCGAGCGACAGCGCGCGCCGGGCGTCGAAGTTTTGCGGCCACCCGGCGACGATGCGCGTGATCGTCGCGTCCGGCTCGCGGCGGATCAGCGCCGCGGTGTGCTCGCCGGCGATTTTCCTGAGCGCGGCGATCTGCTCGCCCACGCTCGCGCACACGCCCGGCATGTTGAGGCTGCGCCGCGCGCCCAGCCGCTCTTCCGGCAGCGCGGCGGCGTGCAGCAGGAACCCGACCGCGGCGCGCGGCGAGGCGAACCAGTGGCGCACCGTCTCGGGCACCGGCAGCACGGCTTCCTCGCCGTTCAGCGGCTCGCGGATGATGCCGGAGAAAAATCCCGAGGCGGCCTGGTTCGGCCGGCCCGGACGCACGCAGATCGTGGGCAGGCGGATGCCGATGCCGTCGAAAAAGCCGCGCCGGCTGTAGTCCGCGAGCAGCAGCTCGCCGATCGCCTTCTGCGTGCCGTAGCTCGTGAGCGGCGCGCTCAGGAAATCGTCGCCTATGGCCTCGGGAAACGGCGCACCGAACACCGCGATCGAAGAGGCGAATACCAACCGAGGGCGGTAGCCGCCACCCGCCTGACGGATCGCTTCGAAAAGACGCCGCGTACCGTCCAGGTTGACGCGATAGCCCTTGTCGAAGTCGGCCTCCGCTTCGCCCGAAACCACGGCCGCCAGGTGGAATATCAGCGCCGGGCGCTCGGCGATGAGCGCCTCGGCCACCCCCGGCACGGCGAGGTCGGAAACCACGGTTCTGGCTCCGGCCCGGAATTCCGCCACGTCGTGCAGCGTAAGCTCGCCCTCGAGGCGCTGGACGAGCTTGCGGCCGATCATCCCGGCCGCGCCGGTGACCAGGATCTTCACCACTGCGGATCCCACAGCCGCCACCAGGGCACGTCGGGCTTGACGCCGCCCGGCCTGAGGTAGGGGCTGCCGGGGAAATTCTTCTGCATCACGCGATCGGCGGCGTCGCGCAGCTCCGGCATGCCGAGCGCGTCGTAGGCCTTCACCAGGATGAACACCGCTTCTTCCACCGCCGGCGCCTGCGGATAATGCTGGATGGCGTACTGCGCGCGGTTGGCGGCGGCTATGTACGCCGTGCGCTTCATGTAGTAGCGCGCCACGTGCACCTCGTGCGAGGCGAGAGCATTGACGAGATAGCGCATGCGCGCCGCCGCGTCGGGGGCGTACCTGGACTGCGGAAAGCGCGCCACCACTTCGCGGAACGCTTCGAATGCCTCGCGCGAGGCTTTCGGGTCGCGGTCGCTCATGTCGGGCGAGGCGAGAAAGCCGAGCAGGCCCTGATCGTCGTTGAAGTTGATCAGGCCCTTGAGGTAGTACGCGTAGTCGAGGTGCTGATGGTTGGGATAAAGCTTGATGAAGCGGTCGGCGGCGGCGAGCGCTGCGCCGCGCTCGTCAGCCTTCCAGTGGCAATAGGCCGTCTCGAGCTGGGCCTGCTGCGCAAAGCGTCCATAGGGAAAGCGCGCCTCCAGCTTCTCGAAATACTTGATCGCCTGGTCCCACTGCTTCGACGCCATGCTGTCCTTCGCCTCGCCGTACAGGCGCTGCGCCGACCAGCCGATGGTCTCGTCGGGGTCCTGGCCGGAGAAGATGCCGCAGCCGGCGACGATCAGCGCGGCGAGCACAGCAAGTAGACTTGAGCGCATGGGAAGCAAAAATTATAGCGACTCGGACTGGGAGGAGGGCTTTGCCGCCGCCATGACGGCAACCGTGCCCGCCGCGCTGGGCGGCCTGCGTTTCGACCAGGCGCTCGCGCGCTTGTTCCCGCAATACTCGCGCAACCGGCTGCAGGCCTGGCTGAAGGCCGGGCATATCACCCTCGACGGCCGGCGCGCGGGCGCGCGCGACGCCGTCATGGGCGGCGAGCGCATCGTGCTCGAGCCGCCGCCTGTTCCTGAGGCGGCGGCGCCCAAGGCGCAGCGCATGCCGCTCAAGATCGTGCACGAGGATGCCGACCTCATCGTGATCGACAAGCCGGCCGGGCTGGTGGTCCACCCGGGCGCCGGCCAGCCCGACCGCACGCTGCTCAACGCGCTGCTCGCGCACGCGCCGCGCCTGGCCGGCGTGCCGCGCGCCGGCATCGTGCATCGCCTGGACAAGGACACCAGCGGACTGCTGGTGGTGGCGAAGTCCGTCGAGGCGCAGGCCGAGCTTGCGCGCCAGCTCGCCGAGCGCAGCGTGCGGCGCATCTACCTCGCGCTGGTGCAGGGCGACCCGCCGGCGAGCGGCACGGTCGACGCGGCCATCGGCCGCGATGTGCGCTCGCGCGTGCGCATGGCGGTGTCCCAGCGCGGCAAGCCGGCGCGCACTGCGTATCGCGTGGTCGAGCGCTTCGGCCACGCGGCGCTGATCGAATGCCGCCTGGAGACCGGGCGCACGCACCAGATTCGCGTGCACCTGCAGCACATTCGCCATCCCCTGGTGGGCGACACGGTGTACCGGCGCGGCACGCGCCACGGGCTGTCGTTTCCGCGGCAGGCACTGCACGCCGCCGAGCTCAGCTTGACGCACCCGCGCACGCGGCAAGTGATGACCTGGCGCTCGGCGCTGCCCCGCGACATGAAGCGCCTGCTCGACATCCTGAGGAGCGGCGCTTGATCGTCCCGCAATGGCCGGCACCGCCGCGGGTGCGCGCGGTGATGACGCTCAGGTCTACCCGGGAAGACGAGCTGCGCGCCCTCACGCCGCGTGGACCAAGCTGGCTGCGCCAGGTTCACGGGAACACCGTCATCGACCTCGATGCTTCTTCAATGGAACGCGAAGGCGATGCGGCCCTCACCCGCGTTCCCGGAACCGTGTGCGCCATCAAGGCCGCCGATTGCATGCCGGTGCTGCTGACGGACGAGGCGGGCACCGTGGTAGCCGGCGCGCATGCCGGATGGCGCGGGCTCGCGGCGGGCGTCATCGAGGCGACGATTCATGCCATGGGGGTGCCGGGCAGTCGCCTGATCGCCTGGATGGGGCCCGCCATCGGGCCGGGCGTCTACGAAGTCGGCGACGAGGTGCGCGCCGTTTTCGAGGAGAAAGACGCCTTTTCGCCGGCTCGGCCGGGGCACTGGCTGCTGGACCTGTACGCGGTGGCGCGCCATCGACTGAAGCGCGAGGGAGTGCAAAGCGTGTTTGGCGGCGGCTTCTGCACGTTCTCGGACCCGCAACGGTTCTACTCGTACCGCCGCGACGGCAGCACCGGCCGCATGGCCGCGCTCATCTGGCTCACGTAGAATCCCCACCCCCATGACGCTCGGATGGATCCTGGCCGCCAGCCTGGCCGGCGGCACGCTGTCGGCCGGCCTGGCCGCGCTTTCGCTCAAGGTGCGCGCGAGCTGGGTGCCGATGCTGGTGTCGTTCGCGATCGGCGCGCTGCTCGGCGCGGCGTTCCTGGAAGTCATCCCGCACGCCTTCGAGCGCGGCGACCCGCACGAGGCCGCCACCGCCATCCTGGGCGGCATCTTCGCTTTCTTCGTGATGGAAAAGCTGCTGCTGTGGCGCCACTGCCATACGGAAAACTGCGAGGTGCACGACCCGCACGAGGCGGCCCCGCGCGCCGGCGCGAACGACCATGGCCGCAGCGGACTGCTCATCGTGGTGGGCGATACGGTGCACAACTTCGTCGACGGGCTGCTCATCGCCGCCGCGTTCCTGCAAAGCACCGAGCTCGGCATCATCGCCGCCGCGGCGATCATCGCGCACGAGATCCCGCAGGAGGTGGGCGATTTCCTGATCCTGCTGCACTCGGGGTACAGCCGTGCCCGCGCGCTCGCGATGAACCTGCTGTCGTCGGCGGCCACGGTGGTCGGCGGGGTGCTCGGCTATTTCTCGCTGCAGCTGGTGGCGCAATGGGAAGCGACCCTGCTCGGCATCGTGGCCGCGAGCATGATCTACGTCGCGGTCGCCGACCTGATCCCGGGCTTGCACCGGCAGCCGGAGCTGCGCGACACGGCCTCCCAAGCCCTGCTGATCGCGCTGGGCATCGCAGCAATCGCCGGCGTCCGGGCTTGGGTGGCGCACTGAGCGCCGTGGGCAAAAAGGACTATTTTTCAGCGGCTTGATAATCATTTGACGGGGCGTCTTGTGCGGCGCAGAATCGCCCGCGCATGCAACACGGCTCCCCCGACGCCCTGCTGGCCGCAATCTCGCAGTCGAGCAACGAGCTGACCCAGGGGTGGATGCGGGTGCTGGCCTCGGCGCCCGGCGCCATGGCCTTGCCCTGGCTATCGGCCAATAGCGCCCTGCAGTCGGCATATCTGGAAAAGCAGGCCGGGCTGTGGAACGCGATGTTGTCGGGGCGTAGCAGCGAGCCGCTCGCCGCCGCGGCGCCCGCGGATCGCAGATTCGCGCATCCCGCCTGGCGCGACAACCCGTACTACGACTACCTGAAGCAGTCCTATCTGCTGGCCGCGCGGTATCTCGAGGAGGTCGTGGAGCACGCGGCGCTCGACCCCGCCGCCCGCGAGCGTGCGCGATTCGCGGTGAGGCAGTGGAACGACGCCATGTGCCCGGCCAATTTTGCCGCGACCAATCCCGCCGCGCTCGAGCAGGCCCGCGCCACCAACGGCGAAAGCCTGGCGCGCGGCCTCGCCAACCTGATGGCGGACGTGCAAAGGGGCCGCATCGCGCAGACCGACGAGGCGGCCTTCGAGGTCGGCCGCAACCTCGGCGTGACGCCCGGAAGCGTCGTATTCGAGAACGAGCTGATTCAGCTCATCCAGTACGCGCCGAAGACCGCCCAGGTGGCGCAGCGCCCGCTGGTCATGGTGCCGCCCTGCATCAACAAGTTCTACATCCTCGACCTGCAGCCGGAAAATTCCTTCGTCGCGCACGCCGTGGCCGGCGGGCAGACCGTGTTCATGGTGTCGTGGCGCAATGTCGGGCCCGAGCAAGGCCGTCTCTCGTGGGACGACTATCTGCACATGGGGGTGTTCAGCGCCTTCAGGGTCGCACGGGAAATTGCGGAAAGCGACAAGGTCAACGCGCTGGGCTTCTGCGTCGGCGGCACGCTGCTGGGCGCAGCTCTCGCGGTACTTTCCGAAAAGCGGGAAGAGCTCGTGGCGAGCGCAACCTTCCTCGCCGCCATGCTCGACTTTGCCGAGCCCGGTCCGATCGGCCTGTTCGTGGACGAGGCGAGCGTCGCGGCGCGCGAAGCCACCATCGGACAGCGCGGCATCCTGCCCGGGTCGGACCTCGCCTTCGTGTTTTCCAGCCTGCGCGCCAACGACCTCGTGTGGCCGTACGTAGTCAACAACTACCTCCTCGGCGAGACACCGGCGGCTTTCGACCTGCTGTACTGGAACGCCGACAGCACCAACCTGCCGGGCCCGATGTACTGCTATTACCTGCGCAACATGTACCTGGAGAACCGGCTGCGCCAGCCGGGCGCGCTCGCCAACTGCGGCGTGCCGGTCGACCTCTCAAAGATCGAGCTGCCGGTCTTTGTCCTGGCCACGCGGGAAGACCACATCGTGCCGTGGCGCTCGGCCTACCGCACGCTCGGCCTGCTCGGGGGCGCGGACAAGACCTTCGTGCTGGGCGCGAGCGGCCACATCGCCGGCGTGGTCAATCCGCCTTCGAAGAAACGCCGCAGCTACTGGAGGGTGGATTCTGCGCCGCAGGACCCCGGCGAATTCCTGAGAACGTCGAGAGAGAGCCGCGGCAGCTGGTGGCCGGTCTGGTCGGATTGGCTTTCGCGGCACGGCGGCGCGGTCCGCGAGGCACCTTCGGCGCCGGGAAATGTCCAATATCGACCCATCGAGGCGGCGCCTGGCCGCTACGTGAAGCAGCGCATCCACTAGGAGACACCCATGGAAGATATCTTCATCGTCGGCGCAGCGCGTACCCCGATCGGCAAGTTCGGCGGCAGCCTGGCGAAGACGCCGGCCTCGGAGCTCGGCGCGCTCGTGATCCGCAAGGTGCTCGAGCGCGCCGGTGTGGCGCCCGAGCAGGTATCCGAGGTGATCATGGGCCAGGTGCTGACCGCGGGCGTGGGACAGAATCCGGCACGCCAGGCCGCCATGCGCGCCGGCCTGCCGCACATGATTCCTTCGATGACCATAAACAAGGTGTGCGGCTCCGGCCTCAAGGCGGCAATGCTGGGCGCGCAGGCGATCGCGCACGGCGACTCGGACATCGTCGTGGCCGGCGGGCAGGAATCGATGAGCCTGTCGCCGCACGCGATGATGGGCTCGCGCGAGGGCTTTCGCATGGGCGACGCCAAGATGGTCGACACCATGATCGTCGACGGCCTGTGGGACGTGTACAACCAGTATCACATGGGCGTGACCGCCGAGAACGTCGCCAAGGAGTACGCGGTAACGCGCGAGGAGCAGGACGAGTTCGCCGTCGCGAGCCAGAACAAGACCGAAGCGGCGCAGAAGGGCGGCCGCTTCAAGGACGAGATCATTCCGGTCGAGATCCCCACGAGAAAGGGCCCTACGATATTCGCCGACGACGAGTATCCGCGGCACGGCGCGACGCTGGAGGCGATGAAGGCCCTGAAGCCGGCGTTCGACAAGGGCGGCACGGTGACCGCGGGCAACGCCTCGGGCATCAACGACGGCGCTGCAGCGGTGGTGCTCGCTTCTTCGAAGAAAATGAAGGAGCTGGGGCTGAAGCCGCTGGCACGCATCAGGGCATTCGCCTCGGCCGGCGTGGACCCGAAGTACATGGGGATGGGGCCGGTGCCGGCTTCCAAGCGCTGCCTGTCGCGCGCCGGCTGGGAGCCGAAGGACCTTGACCTCATGGAGATCAACGAGGCGTTCGCCGCCCAGGCCATCGCGGTGAACCGCCAGATGGGCTGGGACACGAAGAAGGTGAACGTGAACGGCGGCGCCATCGCGCTCGGCCACCCGATCGGCGCCTCGGGCGCGCGCGTCCTGGTGACGCTGCTTCATGAAATGCAAAAGCGGGACGCAAAGCGCGGCCTCGCTTCGCTGTGCATCGGCGGAGGCATGGGGGTTGCCCTCGCCGTGGAACGCTAGAAAGGAAGAAATGAAAATCGACGTAATGGAAGCATCGCAGGAAGAAAGCTGGCGCATCCAGAGCCGGCCCGTCATTCAGCGCATCGTGTTCGTCTCGGGCGGCATGGGCGGCATCGGCAGCGCCATCTGCCGGCGCTTCGCGCAGTCCGGGCACACGGTGGTGGCCGGCTGCCTGCCGGGCTACGAGAAAAAGCAGGAATGGCTCGTCGCCATGCGCGCCGAGGGATTCAAGGTGCATGCGGCCGAAGGCGACGTGGCCGATTTCGACTCGACCGCGGAAATGTTCTACAACATCCGCTCGGTCGTCGGCCCGGTCGACATCCTGGTGAACAACGCCGGCATTACCCGCGATTCGGTGTTCAAGCGCATGACCGAGCAGGATTGGATGGCGGTGATCAACACCAACCTGAACAGCGTGTTCAACGTCACCCGCCAGGTGATCGACGGCATGAGCGAGCGCGGCTGGGGGCGGATCATCAACATCTCCTCGGTGAACGCCATCAAGGGACAGTTCGGCCAGACCAACTATTCCGCGGCCAAGGCGGGCATGGCCGGCTTCGCCAAGGCGCTGGCGCAGGAAGTTGTCAAGAAAGGCGTGACAGTGAACACCGTGTCTCCCGGCTACGTAGAGACCGACATGGTGAAGGCCATCAAGCAGGAAATCCGCGACCAGATCATCGCCACCATTCCGATGGGCCGCCTCGCCCAGCCCGAGGAGATCGCCGCGGTGGTTGCCTTCCTCGCCTCGGAGGAGGCGGGCTACATCACCGGCGCCAACATCTCGGTGAACGGCGGAATGCATATGATGTAAAAGTCGATGTAGACTCCCCCTTCCCCAGGAGGAGCGTATGGCAAAGCAAAGGATCGCGGTCGTGACCGGAGGCATGGGCGGCCTCGGCGAGACGATCTCGACCAAGATGGCCGACGCGGGCTATCGCGTCGTGGTGACGTATTCACCGGCCAACACCAAGTACAAGGCATGGCTCGAGGAGATGAAAGGCCGCGGCTACGGCTTCGCCGCGTTTCCCGTCGACGTCATGGACTACGACGACTGCGCGCGCAAGATGGGCAGCATCCAGTCCGAGTGCGGCGAGGTCGACATCCTGGTGAACAACGCCGGCATTACGCGCGACATGACGTTCAAGCGCATGACCAAGGCCGACTGGGACGCGGTGATGCGAACCAACCTCGACTCGTGCTTCAACATGACCAAGCAGGTGATGGACGGCATGGTGGACCGCGGCTGGGGGCGCGTCATCAACGTCTCCTCGGTGAACGGCCAGAAGGGCGCGTTCGGGCAGACCAACTACTCCGCCGCCAAGGCCGGCATCCACGGCTTCACCAAGGCGCTGGCGCTGGAGGTGGCGCGCAAGGGCGTCACGGTGAACACCATATCGCCGGGCTATATCGGCACGAAGATGGTGACCGCCATCCCCAAGGACATCCTCGACTCCAAGATCCTGCCGCAGATCCCGATCGGGCGCCTGGGCAAGCCCGACGAGGTGGCCGGCCTCATCATCTACCTGTGCTCGGAGGAGGCCGCCTTCGTCACCGGCGCCAACATCTCCATCAACGGCGGCCAGCACATGTATTAAGGAGTACCATGGGCGCGATGGAAAGCCAGTTGCGGCTGATCAAGAAGTACCCCAATCGCCGGCTCTACGACACCAAGACGTCGAGCTACATCACCCTCGCCGACGTCAAGCAGATGGTGCTCAAGCAGGAGGAATTCCAGGTGGTCGACGCCAAGAGCGGCGACGACCTCACGCGCCAGATCCTGCTGCAGATCATCCTCGAGGAGGAGTCGGGCGGCATGCCGATGTTCTCCTCCGACCTGCTGTCCCAGCTCATCCGCTCCTACGGCAACGCCATGCAGGGCATGATGGGCAGCTACCTCGAGCGCAACCTGCGCGCCTTCCAGGACATCCAGAAGGCCATGCAGGAGCAGTCCCAGCGCATGTACGGCGACAACTCCCGCGCCTCGCAGGAGCTGTGGGCGCAGTTCATGAACCTGCAAGGCCCGGCGATGCAGAGCCTGATGCAGGCCTACATGGAGCAGAGCCAGAAGGTGTTCGCGCAGTTCCAGGAGCAGATGCAGAGCCAGGCGCGCAACATGTTCACCGGCATGCCGTTCCCGGGCTTTCCCGCCTCCCAGCAGAAGAACGACCCCGACAAGCAGTAAGTGCCGAAGATCGGTTTTGTTTCGCTGGGCTGCCCCAAAGCCCTGGTCGATTCCGAGCGTATCCTCACGCAGCTGCGCGCCGAGGGCTACGCCACCTCGCCCAGCTACGCCGGCGCCGACCTGGTGATCGTCAATACCTGCGGCTTCATCGACGCGGCGGTCGAGGAGTCGCTCGAGGCCATCGGCGAGGCGCTGTCCGAGAACGGCAAAGTGGTTGTTACAGGGTGTTTAGGAGCGAAAGAGGGCGTAGTTCGAAAAGCGCATCCCTCGGTTCTTGCCGTTACCGGGCCGCACGACACCGCGGCGGTGATGCATGCGGTGCACGCGCACCTGCCCAAGCCGCACGACCCGTACGTCGACCTGGTGCCCGCGCAGGGAGTGAAGCTCACCCCAAGGCATTACGCGTACCTGAAGATCTCCGAAGGCTGCAACCACCGCTGCACCTTCTGCATCATCCCCTCGATGCGCGGTGACCTGGTGTCGCGGCCGATCGGGGAAGTGATGCAGGAAGCGGAGAACCTGGTGAAGGCGGGCGTCCGGGAGGTCCTCGTCATCTCGCAGGACACCAGCGCCTATGGTGTTGACGTGAAATATAGAACCGGCTTCTGGGGCGGGAAACCGTTGAAGAGCAATCTTTTCAACCTCGTCAAGTCACTCGGCGAGCTCGGCGTGTGGGTCAGGCTTCACTACGTTTACCCGTATCCGCACGTCGACGAGGTGATCCCGCTGATGGCCGAAGGAAAGATCCTGCCGTACCTCGACATCCCGTTCCAGCACGCCTCGCCGAGGATCCTCAAGCTGATGAAGCGCCCGGCGAGCGCGGAGAAGGTGCTGGAGCGCGTGCGCCGCTGGCGCGAGGCCTGTCCCGAGCTCACGCTGCGCAGCACTTTCATCGCCGGATTTCCGGGAGAGACCGAGGCCGAGTTTTCCGAGCTGCTCGACTTCCTCAAGGAAGCGCAGCTCGACCGGGTGGGCTGCTTTGCGTACTCGCCGGTCGACGGCGCGGCGGCCAATGCGCTGCCCGGCCCGGTGCCCGCCGAAGTGAAAGAGGAGCGCCGCGCCCGCTTGATGTCCGTTCAACAAGGCATCAGCAAGGCGCGCCTCAAGCGCAACATCGGGAAAGTCATCGACGTTATCGTCGACCAACCCGGTGTCGGCCGCAGCAAGGGCGATGCGCCGGAGATCGACGGCGTCGTACGCTTCAAGGGCGGAAAGGGCGGAGAATTTGCAAGGGTCAGGATCGATCGCGTGGACGAGCACGATCTCTACGGAAAACTCCAATGAGCACGCGAAAAAATTGCTCTGACCCCTTTTCGAGACGGAGACTGCAATGAGCAATCGCGAAGTGGTGGTGGTTTCGGGCGTGCGCACGGCGATCGGCGACTACGGCGGCTCGCTCAAGGAAATGCCGGCCACCAAGCTCGGCGCCGTCGCCATCCGCGAAGCGCTGGCGCGCGCCAAGGTGGATCCGGCCGGCGTGGGCCATGTGGTGATGGGCAGCGTCATTCACGGCGAGGCGAGGGACATGTATCTGTCGCGGGTGGCCGCCGTGGACGCGGGGGTGCCGGTGGGCACGCCGTGCCTCACGGTGAACCGGCTGTGCGGCTCGGGCCTGCAAGCCATCGTATCGGCGGCGCAGCACCTGATGCTGGGGGACTGCGACATCGCGGTCGCCGGCGGCGCCGAGAGCATGAGCCGCGCCGCGTACTTCCTGCCCGCCGGCCGCTGGGGCCAGCGCATGGGCGACGCGGCAGTGGTCGACGCCATGACCGGCGCGCTGCATGATCCTTTCGGCCACGGCCACATGGGCGTCACCGCGGAGAACATCGCGGCGAAGTACGGCTTCACGCGCGAGCAACAGGATGAGTTTGCCGTGGAATCCCACACCAGGGCAGCGCGTGCGCTCGATGCCGGCCATTTCAAGAGCCAGATCGTCCCCATCGAGCTCAAGACCCGTAAGGGCGTCGAGCACTTCGCGGCCGACGAGCACGTGCGTAAAGGCGCGAAAATGGAGGACCTCGCCAAGCTGAAGGCGGTGTTCAAGAAGGACGGCAGCGTGACCGCCGGCAACGCCTCGGGATTGAACGATGCCGGCGCGGCCGTGGTTCTCATGGAAGCCCAAACCGCAAAGCGGTCGAACGCCAAAGTAATGGCCCGGCTCGTCGCCTATGCGCATGCCGGCGTGGAGCCGCAGCTCATGGGCCTCGGGCCGATTCCCGCGGTGCGCCGCGTCTTCGAAAAAGCCGGCCTGAAGCCGGCCGACATGGACGTCGTCGAGTCGAACGAGGCGTTCGCCGCGCAGGCGATGGCGGTCACCCGCGACCTCGGCCTCGACCCGGCGAAGGTCAATCCCAACGGCGGTGCGGTGGCCCTGGGCCACCCCATCGGCGCCACCGGCAGCATCCTCACCGTCAAGGCGCTCTATGAGCTCGAGCGCACGCAGAAGCGCTATGCCCTGGTGACCATGTGCATCGGCGGCGGCCAGGGCATTGCCGCGATCTTTGAGCGCGCATAGCGCTTAAACTTGCGGCGAAATGCGCCGCAAACCCCGCATCGGTCTTGCCCTGGGCGCCGGCAGCGCGCGCGGCTGGGCGCACATCGGCGCCATCCGGGCGCTTGAGGAACGCGGCATCAAGCCCGACCTGGTGTGCGGCACCTCGATCGGAGCGCTGGTGGGCGCGGCCTACGCCGCAGGCGATCTGGACCGGCTGGAGCAATGGGTCGGCGGCCTGGCCTGGACCACGGTGGTGCGGCTCATGGACCTCACCTGGCGCGGCGGGCTGATCCGCGGCCAGCGCCTGTTCACCCTGTTTCGCACGATGTTCGAAGAGCGCAACATCGACGACCTGCCGATTCCGTTCGGGGCGGTGGCCACCGAGCTCTACTCGGGGCGCGAGCTGTGGCTGCGCCACGGCAATTTGATGGATGCGGTGCGCGCCTCGTGCGCGATGCCCGGCCTTTTCACGCCGGTAGTGCGCGACAGCGTGCTGGTGGTCGATGGCGGCCTGGTCAATCCGGTCCCGGTGTCGATGTGCCGCGCGCTCGGCGCGGAGCTGGTGATCGCCATCGACCTGAGCTGGGGCAAGCTGGGCGCCTACCGCGAGCGCGGCCGCGCGGTGGCGCCGCGCGAAGTCCCCGGGTGGCTGGCGCGGCTGCGTCCGGGGTGGGCCGAAAAGAGGGAGGCTGTCGAGGAGACGCCGGCCATTCCGTCGATCTTCGAGGTATTCGCCACGTCGCTCGACGTGGTCGAGATCCGCGTCGCGCGCAGCCGGCTCTCCGGCGACCCGGCGGACGTCCTGATCACCCCGCTGCTGCCCGATTTCGCCACCATGGACTACCACCGGGCCAAGGAGGCCATCGACGAAGGGCGCATCGCGGTGGAGCGCATGGCGCCTTTGCTAGAGCAGGTCATCGGCTAAGCGGGCATGGAGCTCACGCTCCCGGTAACCGCCGCGGTGCTGGGCGCGGCGCTGCTGCACGCCGCCTGGAATGCGCTGGTGAAGGGCAGCGAGGACAAGCAGCTCGACGTGTACGCCGTCGCCGCGGGCTCCGGGCTCCTCGCGCTGCTCGCCGCGCCGTTCCTGCCGCCGCCGGCGGCCGCCGCCTGGCCGTGGCTGGCGGGCTCGGCGGCGGTGCACATCCTGTATTTCGTGTTCCTCGCCGGCGCCTACCGCTGGGGCGAGCTCTCGTATGTGTACCCGGTGATGCGCGGCGGCGGTCCCATGATCGTTGCGGTCACCGGGGTAATGGTCTTCGGCGAAGTCCTTCAGGCGGGCGAGTGGCTCGGCGCGGCGCTCATCTGCGCCGGCATCATCGGCTTTGCCGCGGGCGCCCACCACCGCCGCGCCACGCTGTTCGCCCTGGGCAACGCCGTCGTGATCGGCGCCTACACGCTCATCGATGCCGCGGGGGCGCGCGCCTCGGGAGCGCCGGTGAGCTACACGTTCTGGTTCTTCGTGCTGAACGGCGCGGTGATCTTCGCTCTCGGCGTCTCGCAGCGCGGCGGGGCGCTCCCGCTGTACTTTCGCCGCCACTGGCTGCGCGCATTCGCAGGCGGCGCCTGCGCGCTGGGCGCCTACAGCATCGCCCTCTGGGCAATGACGCGCGCGCCGGTCGCGCTGGTGGCGGTGCTGCGCGAAACCTCGGTGATCTTCGCGGCGGTGCTCGGCGTGGTGCTGTTCAGGGAGAAGATGACACGCCGGCGGCTCGCCGCCACCGGCGCGGTGCTCGCGGGATTGATCGCCCTGCGGATCTAGGCGGGCTGCAGCCGGCCGTTGACGATCCTCACGCGATCGCCGGGATTGAAGGACGGCGCGACGTCGCTCAGCACGGTTTCCTGCAGGCCGCTGTCGTGGCGTACCTCGACCTCCCAGCGGCTGGCGCCGCGCGCCTGCTTCTCGATGTGCTTGCCCGCCATCGCGCCGCCCAGCGCGCCGAGCACGGTCATCACCTTCCTGCCGTTGCCGTGGCCGAACTGGCTGCCGATCACCGCCCCCGCGACGCCGCCGGCGACCGGGCCCACCGCGGTGTGCTCGCCCGGCTGCTTCACTTCGCGCACCGCCTGGACGGTGGCGAGGTTGCCCGGCTGCACCACCGGCCTGGGCGCCGGCTCGACGCGCGGGGCTTCTGCGTACTGCTGATAAACCGCGGGCTTCGCTTTTTTCACCGGCTTCGGCGCGGGCTGCGCAATCGCCGGCTCGATCGCCTTTGCCGCGTCCTGAGGAATTTGCAGCGGGGCTGCTTCCTCCTTCTGCGAGCCGATCGACTGCGGCACGAGGCCGGTGAGCGAGGCGACGCCGACCGCCGAGAACACGGTGATCGAGATGGCCGCGGCGGTCAGCAGCGGATGGAGGCGGGTATTGGCTTTTTCCATGGCGTTGTAGTCCTTTCGTTCTTCGACAACGCCAAGCTTAGGCAGCGCAATGACGGGCTGCCGTAAGCGGTTGTAACCGCGTGTTACGGCAGCCGTCGAAGGCGGCTAGTCCTTGCCGGGGTCCTGCAAGAGGTTGCGGTCGATCAGCGTGATTTCGATGCGCCGGTTCTTCTGGCGTCCTTCCGGGCTGTCGTTG
>DATACE010000145.1:0-10083 GCA_036259215.1 Burkholderiales bacterium
GCCGGGTCGGCGAGCGCCGGGTTGTGGAAGCGCTGGATGTTGCCGGCCGAGCCTTCCACCGCGCGCCGCGTACGCTCGCGCCTGGCGTCCTCGTAGCGCCGCAGCCTGGCGGGGATATCCCCGCCGAGCTCGGTCAGGCACCTCGCCAGGATGTAGCCATCCTCGATCGCCATGACTGCGCCCTGCGCGAGGAACGGCACCATGGAATGGCAGGCATCGCCCAGCAGGCTCACGCGCCCTGTGCTCCAGCGCTCCATCGGCGGGCGCACCATCAGCGCCCACTTGTACGGCTCGGGAATGTTGCGGATCAGCGCGTGCACGTCCTCGTGCCAGCCGCGGTAGTCGGCGGCCAGCTCGCCGGTCGTGCCGCGGGCGCTCCAGGACTCCACCTGCCAGTCGGCGCGCTCCAGCGCCCCGACGAAGTTCATCAGCTTGCCGGCGCGCAGCGGGTAGTGGATCACATGGCCGCCCGGCCCCACCCAGTTGGTGCCGACGTTGCGCGCCATGTGGCGCGGCAGCTTCTCCATGGGCACGATGCCGCGCCAGGCGATGATGCCGCTGAACTGCGGCCGGTCGGCGCCGAACAGCTCCTGGCGGATGCGCGAATGCACGCCGTCCGCGCCGATCAGCGCGTCGCCCGAGACCGTATTGCCGTTCTCCAGCTGAAGGGATACCGAGGAATCATTCTGAGCGAAACCGAGGCAGCGGTTCCCCAGACGGATGGCATCCGGCTTCTCGCGGCGCACGGCGTCGGCGAGCACGTTGAGAACGTCGGGGCGGTAGACGGTGAAGTACGGGTAGCCGTAGCGCTCGATGGACACCTTGCCCAGGTCGAACAGCTTCCACGTCTCGCCCGTATTCCAGATGCGGATTTCCTTGCCCTCGGCCTCGCAGGACTGGTTTTTGAGCGCCTCGCCCAGGCCCAGCGCGAAGAACACGCGCGTGCCGTTGGCGCTGAGCTGCAGCCCGGCGCCGACCTCGCGCAGCTCGGCGGCCTGCTCGTAGACTTCGACCTCGCAGCCCGAGCGCAGCAGCGCGAGCGCGGCGGTGAGGCCGCCCAGGCCGCCGCCGGCGATCAGGACTTTCATTACTTCAAGGTGTCGATGCCTGCCTTGGCGATCTGCTCGTCCTCGTGCGACTGCACGCCGGATACGCCGACGCCGCCGATGCATATTCCGTCGACCACGATCGGCAGCCCGCCCTGCACCGGCGTGATGCCGGGCATGCCGAGCATGGCGTGGCGCCCGGCTTTGATGCGCTCCTCCCACATCGCGGTGGAGCGGCGCGACTCGGCGGCGGTGCGCCCCTTGCCGATGGCGATGCGCGAGTTGGCCGGCGTGGCGCCGTCCATGCGCGCGAGGTGCAGCAAGTGCCCGCCGTCGTCGAGGATGGCGATGCACACGTTCCAGTTGTTCTTCCTCGCTTCGGCTTCCGAGGCTGCGGAAATCTTCTTGCAGTCCTCCAGGGTCAGCATGGGTCTCATCTTCATCAGTGCAATGCCTGCTTGATCTGCTCGAGGGCGCCGGGGTCCTCGATGGTGGTGAGATCGCCCGGGTCGCGGCCTTCGGCAAGGGCCTGGATGGACCGGCGCAACGTCTTTCCGGAGCGCGTCTTGGGCAGCAGCGTCACGAAGTGCACGGCCTTGGGCCGCGCAATCGCGCCGAGCTGCCGGTCGACGGTTTCCATGACTTCCTGCGGTGAAGTGTTCTTCGAGGGGTCCTTCAGCACCGCAAAAGCGAGCGGCATCTGGCCCTTCAGCGGGTCGGCCACGCCCACCACCGCGCATTCGGCGACGTTGGGATGCATGCTCACCGCCTCCTCGATCTCGCGCGTGCCGAGGCGGTGGCCCGCCACGTTGATCACGTCGTCGGTGCGCCCGAGGATGAAGTAGTAGCCCTCCCTGTCGCGGATGCCCCAGTCGAAGGTGGAGTAGATCAGCTGGCCCTTGAAGCCCTTGAAGTAGGTCTGCACGAAGCGCTCGTCGTCGCCCCACACGGTGGACATGCAGCCCGGGGGCAGCGGCGGCGCGATGGTGACGACGCCCTTTTCGCCTTCCTTGACTTCATCTCCTGAGGATTCATGAAGCAGGCGCACGTCGTAGCCGTACACCGGAAAGCTGGGCGAGCCCATCTTGAGCGGGGTTCTCTCGACGCCCGGCACCGCCGAGAGCAGCGGCCAGCCGGTCTCGGTCTGCCAGTAATGGTCGATGACCGGGCGGCCGAGCGACTCGCTGATCCAGACATGGGTGGGCTCGTCGAGCGGCTCGCCGGCAAGAAAGAGATGCTTGAGCGAGGACAGGTCGTACTTCTTCAGGTACGCCGGATCCTGCTTCTTCAGCACGCGGATGGCGGTCGGCGCGGAGAACATCACCGACACCTTGTGCTCCTGCACGATCTTCCACCAGATGCCGGCGTCGGGGCGCACCGGCACGCCTTCGTACAGGATGGTGGTCATGCCGGCGATGAGCGGCGCGTAGATGATGTAGGAATGCCCCACCACCCAGCCGATGTCCGAGGTGGTGAACATGGTCTCGCCCGCCTCGCCGCAGAAAATGCGCTTCATGGACGAAGCGAGCGCCACCGCATAGCCGCCCACGTCGCGCTGCACGCCTTTCGGATGCCCGGTGGTGCCCGAGGTGTAGAGGATGTACGAGGGAGTATTGGACTCGAGCCAGGCGCAGGAAACTTCCTTGTTTCTGAAGTTTTCCTGCATGGATTGCCAGTCGACATCGCGTTCGGGCACGACGGGCATGCTCTTGTCCAGGCCGCGCCTGAAGATCAGGACCTTTTTCGGCGGATGCTGCGCAAGCTTGAGCGACTCGTCCACCAGCGACTTGTACGTCACCACCTTGCCCATGCGGCTGCCGCCGTCGGCGGTGATCATCAGCGCCGGCTTCGCGTCGTCGATGCGCGCGGCAAGGCTTGCTGCGGCGAAGCCGCCGAAGACCACCGAGTGGACCGCGCCGAGGCGCGCGCAGGCGAGGATGGCGAAGGCGGCCTCCGGCACCATCGGCATGTAGATGATGACCCGGTCGCCCTGCTTAACCCCGAGCGAGAGCATCATGGCCGCCACCCGGTTTACTTCGGCGTGCAGCTCCCGGTAGGTATAGCTTTTCGTCTCATTAACTTCGGTGGAGATCCATACCAGGGCCTTCTGCTCGGCGCGCGCCGTCAGGTGCCGGTCCACGGCGTTGTGGCACAGGTTGGTGTGCCCGCCCGCGAACCAGCGCGCAAACGGCGGGCGCGAGTAATCCAGCACCTTGTCGAACGGTCGCTGCCAGTGCACCAGCTTCGCTTCCTCCGCCCAGAACCCTTCGCGGTCCTCCAGAGATCTGCGGTAGAAATCCTTGTAAGCGCCCATTTCAATTTTTTGTCTGCAGACTCATGCGTCGCTCAGGTCCACCACGATGCGCCGCGCGACCTTGGCGTTGATGAAGTCGTCGAACACCGTGGGCAGCTCCCGCAGGGGGATGGTGCGCGCCATCTCCTTCAGGAGCGGCGGCTTGAGGTCGGTGGCGAGCCGCGCCCAGACCGCGTCGCGGATGTGGTTCGAGGAGTCGCCGGAATTGATGCCGAGCAGGCTCGCGCCGCGCAGGATGAAGGGCATCACCCAGGTGTTGAGCTGGGGGCTCGCGGCGAGGCCGATGGAGGCGATGACGCCGTTGTCCTTCATGGTGCTCGCCATCCAGGCGAGCACCGGGCCGCCTAGGTTGTCCACCGCGCCGGCCCAGGTGGCCTTGTCCAGCGGCTTGATCTTTTCCAGGTTGAGGTTCTGCCGCAGCAGGATCTCCTTCGCGCCGAGCTTTTTCAGCCACTCGGACTCGCTTTCCTTGCCGGTCAATGCGACCACGTGATAGCCGAGCTTCGCGAGCGCGGACAGCGCCACCGAGCCGACGCCGCCGGTGGCGCCGTTGACGATTACCGGGCCGTTTGCCGGCTTCAGGCCGTTGTGCTCCATGCGCACGATGGCGATGCCGGCGGTGTAGCCGGCGGTGCCGAAGGCCATCGCTTCCCACAGCGACATCCCGGCGGGCACCTTGGCGATCCAGTCGCCCTTCACCCGCGCGTACCTGGCGTAGCCGCCGTCGTTCGAGACGCCGACGTGCTCGCCGCTGGCGGTGAGCACGGCATCGCCTTTGGCGAAGCGCGGATCGGTCGAGGACACCACGGTCCCGGAGAAATCGATGCCGCCGATGCACGAGGGCCGGCGCAGGATCTTGCCCTTGCCGGTGGCCGCAAGCGCGTCTTTGTAGTTGACGCTGGAGTACGCCACCCGCACCACCACGTCGCCCGGGTCCAGCTCGTCGAGCGTCGTGTCGACGAATTCCGCCCGGATTTTCTTTTCGGGCGTTTCGGTAAGCCGGTAAGCCTTGAATCTTTCCATACGCGCGAGGATATCAGCGATCTCCCGCCCCGGACGCGCCAGAATCGCCGGCTGGCGCTATAGTCCCCGCATGAGCTACCGAACGAATTTTCGCTCCATCCGCGACCAGGTGAGCCCCGAGGAGTGGCGCGTGCGCGTGGATCTCGCGGCGTGCTACCGGCTGATCGACTACTACGGCATGACCGACCTCACCTACAACCACATCACCGCGCGGGTGCCGGGTGCGGAGCATCATATCCTCATCAACCTCTACGGCCTGCTGTACAAAGAGATCACCGCCTCCAGCCTGGCCAAGATCACGCTGGACGGCGAGACGGTATGGAAGCCCGACACCGACTACTACGTCAACCGGGCCGGCTTTGTGATCCACGGCGCCATCCACCGCGCCCGCCCCGATGTGACCTGCGTGCTGCACACGCACACCCGCGCCGGCATGGCGGTGGCCGCGATGAAGTGCGGCCTCCTGCCGCTCAACCAGACGGCGATCCGCTTCGAGGGCCACCTCGGCTACCACGACTACGAAGGCCCGGCGATCGACCTCGCCGAGCGCGAGCGCCTGGTGCGCCACCTCGGCCCGCACGACGCCATGATCATGCGCAACCACGGCCTGCTCACCTGCGGCGCCACCATCCCGCAGGCGTTCAACACCATGTACCAGCTCGAGCTCTCGTGCCGCGCCCAGGTCGATGCCATGGCCGCGCGCACCGAGCTGGTCGTGCCTTCGAAGGAAGTCCTTGAAAAGACCGCGCACCTGTATCAGCCCGGCACCCGCCGGCCTTACGGGGTGCTGGAATGGCCGGCGATGCTGCGCCTGCTCGAGGCCGAGCAGAAAAGCTCCGCCTTCCCGCGCTACGATGTATGAACCCGCTCGGCCTGGAGGTATCGCACCGACTGCATCTCATGCAGCCGGCTGACGGTGCGCTGGAATTCGGCGCTGTGCTCGCCTTCGGGGAATAGCTGCTCGGGCTCGGCGGCGGCGGCGACCACCAGGTTCACCTTGTCGTCGTAGAAGACGTCTACCAGCCAGGTGAAGCGCCGCGCGGCATCGGCGTGCTTGGGCGACATGCGCGGCACGCCGGAGAGCATCACGGTGTGGAAGCGGCGCGCGAGATCGACGTAATCGGCGTACGAGCGCGGGCCGCCGCACAGCGCATCGAAATCGAACCACACCAGGCCGCCGGCGCGCTTGCGGTAGGGGATGGTGCGCCCGTCCACGTCGAGCGGGTGGCGCTCCTCCTCCACGTCTTTCAGCGTTTCGAAGATCTGCGGAAAGTCGGCGCCGTCGCCGACGTGGTAGACCTTGAGGCGCTCCATCTTCAGCCGGCGGTAGTCGGTGCCGTTGTCCACTTGAAGGACGTCGAGCTTCTGCTTGATGAGCGCGATGGCCGGCAGGAAGCGCTCGCGCTGCAGGCCGTTCGGGTACAGGCCGTCGGGCGGGTAGTTGCTGGTCATGCAGAACACCACGCCGCGCGCGATCACCTGCTCGAGGAAGCGGCCCAGGATCATGGCATCGGCGATGTCCGAGACATGGAACTCGTCGAAGCAGATGAGGCGGTGGCGGCGCGCCGTGCGCGCGGCCACCTGGGCGATCGGGTCCTCGGCTCCCTTGAGCTGGTTAAGCTCGCGATGGATCTCGCGCATGAAGTGATGGAAGTGCACCCGGCGCTTACGCACCAGCGGCACTGCCAGGAAGAAGCTGTCCATGAGGAAGCTCTTGCCGCGGCCCACCGCGCCCCACAGGTACACGCCCTTCGGCAGCGCCGGCTTGAACATCAGGCGCTTCAGCGCGCTGTCGCGCCGCGCCTTGTAGGCGGTCCACTCCTCGTAGAGCTGCTGCAGCCGCTCCACCGCGCGACGCTGGGAGGGGTCGGCGAGGAAGCCGCGCTTGTCCAGGTGCTGCTGGTAGAGCGAAACGACATCCTGCGTCACGGCAGCCGGGCGACCAGGTCGCTCGCGCTGCGCTCGAGCAGCCTGCGCAGCATGACCGGCTCCTCGCGCGTGGTGTCGAGCGAGATGCGCAGCTCCTCCATCGCCTCCCAGGCGATGGAGCCGTCGCGGCTGTCCCAGATCTGCACGAAAAGCCGCACGTCGGCGTACTGCGTCTCGACCAGGCGCAGGCCGAGCAGGCCGAAGCGCGTCTTCGCTCCCTGGGAGAACCCCTGCAGCTTGAGCTGGACGAGGTAGCGCGCGCCGGCCGCCTGGCCCACGCGCCGCAGCACTTCATCGGGGAACAGGCCCGTGTCGCGGTAATGCTCGTACATGTGCCGGTACTCATCGGCGAGCTGCGCCCGGTTCACCGCGCCCAGCGTTTCGGCCAGCGTCACCACTTTCACGGCGGGCCGCTGGCGCTTCAGCACATCGGCGAAGGTGAGAGCCACTGCCTCCTTTTCCTGCTCCTGGCCGGTGACGGTCGAAGGGGTGATGAAGCCGATGGCGGCGGCCTCGAGGTCGCCCTTGCGCAGCGAGACCTGGCGCTCCTGGACGGTGGGATAGTAGTGCGGCGCGGTGGAGCAGCCCGCCAGGAAAACGAGCAGCCAAAGCAGCTTCATCCGCTCAGCTATCCATTAAGCGAGCGCTTGTCCACGGCGAGCGCGGCCTCGCGCATCACTTCCGACATGGAGGGATGCGCGTGGCAGATGCGCGCGATGTCCTCGGAGGAGGCGCCGAACTCCATCGCCACCACCGCCTCGGCGATGAGCTCGCTCGCCAGGCTGCCGATGCAGTGCACCCCCAGGATGCGGTCGCTCGCGGCGTCGGCCAGGATTTTCACGAAGCCCTCGGGCTCCTCGCGGCCCAGAGCGCGGCCGTTATAGGCAAACGGGAAGCGCCCGGCGCGATAGGCGACGCCCTCGGACTTCAGCTGCTGCTCGGTCTTGCCCACCCAGGCGATTTCCGGCGCGGTGTAGATGACCCAGGGAATGGCGTCGTAGTTCACGTGGCCGTGCTGGCCGGCGATGATCTCGGCCACCATGACGCCCTCGTCCTCGCCCTTGTGCGCAAGCATCGGGCCGCGCACCACGTCGCCGATCGCGTAGACGCGCGGCAAGGCGGTGCGGCAGTTCTTGTCGACCTCGATGAAGCCGCGCTCGTCCAGCTTCAGGCCGACGTTTTCGGCGCCCAGGTCGTCGGTGTTGGGCACCCGGCCCACGGAAACGATGAGCCGGTCGCAATCGAAGCTCTTGGCGGCGCCGTCCTGCGCCGTGTACTGGACCGAAAGTCCTTTCCTGGAGCGCTTCAGTTCCCCGAGCTTGATGCCCAGCTCGATGTCCAGCGCCTGCGTCTTGGTGAACACCTTCCAGGCTTCCTGCGCGACGCTTTCGTCGGCGGCGCCGAGGAATGCAGGCAGGGCCTCCAGCACCTTCACTTTCGAGCCCAGCCGGCGCCACACGCTGCCCAGCTCCAGGCCGATCACGCCGGCGCCGATGACCCCGAGCCGCTCGGGCACCGAGTCGAAGGCGAGCGCCCCCTCGTTGTCGCAGATCACCTTGTTGTCCACCGGGATGCCGGGGAGATGGCGGGCTTTCGAGCCGGTGGCGATGATGACGTTCTTCGCCTCGACGGTTTCGGAATCAATTCCTATTTTCCAAGTCGTTCCCCCGGAGAGCAGCTTGCCGTGGCCCTGCAGCCAGGTGATCTTGTTCTTCTTGAACAGGCCGGCAATGCCGCCGGTCATCTTGCCGACGATCCGGTCCTTGCGCTCGAGCATGGTCTTCAGGTCGAACTTCACCCCGGTGGCGGTGATGCCGTGCGCCTTGAACTGGTGCAGCACCCGCTCGTAGTTTTCCGAGGACTCGAGCAGCGCCTTGGAAGGGATGCAGCCGACGTTGAGGCAGGTGCCGCCGAGAGCGTGGTCGCCTTTGGGCGTTCTCCATTGCTCGATACAACCTACGCTTAAATTCAGCTGCGCGGCGCGGATCGCGGCGATGTAGCCGGCCGGGCCGGCGCCGATGACGACGACGTCAAATGTCTTCACGGGGGACGAAGATCCACAGGACCAGGTACACGAAGATGGTGAAGCCGCCGAAGATCAGGCCCAGCACGAACAGCATGCGCCAGATCCAGCTTTCCACGCCGCTCACGCGGCCGATGCCCCCGCAGACGCCGGCGATCCAGCGGTCGCCGAGCGAGCGGCGCAGCCGGTTGATGGCGAGGCCGGCGCCCGGCCCGGGCGCCTCGTCGAGCAGGCGGCCCTTGGCGCGCTCGAATTCGGCCGGCGTAAGCGCGCCTTTCTCCACCAGCGCGTGCAGCTTGGCAAGCTCGTCGGCAGTGGACATCAGATCTCCAGGACGAGGCGTGCCGGATCCTCCAGCGCGTCTTTGAGGGTCACGAGGAAAAGTACGGCTTCGCGGCCGTCGATGATGCGGTGGTCGTAGGAAAGCGCAAGGTAGTTCATGGGCCGCACCACGATCTGCCCGTTCTCCACCACCGCGCGCTCCTTGGTGGCGTGCACCCCGAGGATGGCCGACTGCGGCGGGTTGATGATGGGAGTGGACAGCATGGAGCCGAACACGCCGCCGTTGGAGATGGAGAAGGTGCCGCCGGTGAGCTCCTCGATGGCGAGCTTGCCGTCCTGCGCGCGCTTGCCGAAGTCGCCGATCTTCTTCTCGATCTCGGCGAAGCTCATGCGGTCCGCGTC
This sequence comes from Burkholderiales bacterium, assembly GCA_036259215.1. Lineage (GTDB taxonomy): Bacteria > Pseudomonadota > Gammaproteobacteria > Burkholderiales > SG8-39 > SCGC-AG-212-J23. Next base: position 9,020 of record DATACE010000145.1, read on the forward strand.
GCGCAGGATCGGCACTACCAGGCCGCGCGGGCTGCCCACGGCCACGCCGATGTCGAAGTACCCGTGGTAGACGATGTCGGTGCCGTCGATCGAGGCGTTCACCACCGGGAAGCGCTTCAGCGCGTGCACCGCGGCCTTGATGAAGAACGACATGAACCCCAGGCGCGTGCCGTGCTCCTTCTCGAAGCGCTCCTGGTACTTCTTGCGCATCTCCATCACCGGCGCCATGTTGACCTCGTTGAAGGTCGTGAGGATCGCCGCGGTGGACTGCGACTGCACCAGGCGCTCGGCCACGCGCTGGCGCAGGCGCGACATGGGCACGCGCTGCTCCGGCCTGCCGGTGAGCAGCTGCTCGACGTTGATCGGCGGCGGGGGCTGCTGCAGCGCGGGTTTTGGAGGCGTTGTTCTTTGTTCCAGAACGTCGCCCTTGGTGACGCGGCCGTCGCGCCCGGTGCCCTGGATCGCCGAGGTGTCGAGGCCCTTCTCGGCTGCGATCTTCCGCGCGGCGGGCATGACGGGAGGCGGCGTCGCCTTCGGTTTCTCCGGGGTCGGTTCCTTCTTTTGCACCGGAGCGGCGGCGGCCGCCTTGCCCTCGGTGTCTATCTGCGCGATGACCTCGCCCGAGCCGACCGAGTCCTTGCTCTGCTTCATGATCTTCACCAGCACGCCGTCGACCGGCGCCGGCAGCTCGAGCACCACCTTGTCGGTCTCGATGTCGATCAGGTTCTCGTCGCGCTTGACCGGCTCGCCTTCCTTCTTGTGCCAGTCGAGCAGGGTCGCCTCGGAGACCGACTCCGAGAGCTGCGGTACTTTCACCTCAACGATCACGATTGCTCCCGTTCAGTTTTTCCCCGGCTTCCGCTGAGCTTCCACCGGGTTATCGAAAAACCAGCGAGTAACTCGCCGGGACTGAATTCGGGGTCAGAGCCCGAATTCGGATTTGCGTACGCGATTGCGAATTCGGTTACTTGAATTTTCCGAACGCCTGCTCCACGAGCTGCTTCTGCCGTTCGTTGTGGCGCGCGAGGTAGCCGGTGGCCGGCGCCGCCGAAGGCGGGCGGCCG